>JAKEEV010000020.1 GCA_022616395.1 Planctomycetia bacterium
ACCTCCCCGAAACGAGTGAAGCCATGATCCAAGCCGCCATGATCCACCGCATGCTCCGAAGACTTCATCCCAACCAGTAGGTTTCCAGACACACTCTTAGATTTCCGGTCCGGGAGCCGCGGCCGGGCGGAGGAACGGCTGAAGATCCCGTCCGGTGTACGCGACCACGTAGGTGAAGCCGTGGTGCTGATGGATTTCGGAGCGGGCGTTCGAGAACTCCCACGCCTGGAGGGTCTTCAAATCGAAGGGGCCATCGGCGCGGAAGATGTACACCTTGGCAATCTCCCCTTCGCGGCTGCGGAACACCACGACCGGCACATACCGCCCCTTCCCCTTCAGATCCTCGAACCCCTTGTTGACGAACAGGGTGTAGTCGAACGGCAGCGGGAGTGTGTTGGGCAGTTTCTGGGCGGCGAGCCACTCCTCGGTCGACTTCTGAGGAAAGCCCCACTGATCGTGCAGATCTGCAACAATCTCGTTGCCATCCACCTTGGGCCGGGTGTTGGAGAACCAACCCAGGCCGATACCGACCAGAAGCAGAGCCGCGACCAAAGCCCCTCCAAACCGATACGCCTGTCGGCGGCGAATCGTCCCCTGCTTGCCCGATACGTGCGAAATCAGCCGCTCGCGCAGTCCGGGCGGAACCGGCACGGCCTTCATGGCGGAACCAAGAGCACGGTCGAACGCCATCGCCCTCTGACTGTCCAGAGCGCAAGCCGAGCAACCCGCGAGGTGCCCCTCAAGCGCAGCGGTCACATCTGGGCCGAGTTCATCGCCCGTCTGCTTCCGAAGGCGCAGGTAAAATTGTGCGTCACGACACTCCATCCGTCACCTTTTTCGGATCAGCACCAGCGCCTTCGGGGATTGCGCCGTTGCCATCCGCCTCGTTGGCCGGCACCAGACGACTTCGCAAGTACGCCTTGGCCCGAGCCAGTCGCGACATGACGGTTCCGATTGGCAGATCCATCTGCTCGGCGATGTCGCGATAACTAAACTCTTCAAAATAGAACAGGATGATGGGCGTGCGGAACGACTCGTCCAGGTCGTTCAGCGCCTGTTGCAGTTTCGCCGGGTCAATCTCCGGCATCTCCTCACTTTCGCGGCCGGGCAAGTCTCCGACCGCGTCCAGTGGCACAATCCGGTGCCGCTTCTGATCGCGCACTTGGTGCAGGTGGAGGTTCCGCAAGATGCGGAACAACCACGCCTTGACGCGATCCGGCTCGCGAAGCTGGGCGAGCCGACTAATCGCCTTGCCAAACGCCTCCTGCGTCAGATCTTCGGCATCAGCCGAAGACCCAGTCAGCCGGTAAGCATACCGGTAGAGAGCCTCATAATGGGCGTCGATCAGTTGGTGAAGCCCACCGGAGGACGACATAGCGCTCCCTCATCCTTATGAACCCAACACGGGCTGATTATTCCCCGCACTTTTTATTCGCTTCCCTGGTCTTGTTCTCGCCTCAGTTGCGTCTTCCGAGTCACCGGGGGAACCTTTCGGCGAGACTCAGAAAGGGTAACAGATCAGGAAACTCATGTCACCAAAGCACTTGCATTCCGGAAACGACTCAATGGTCATTTCCGCCACGGAAGAGACGCTTCCAGAAGTGCCGGAGGTCTCGGTGGAAGAGAAAAAGTGGAGCAATCGGAATTTTTCGGGAATAACCATTCTGGGTTCGTATCTATGTGATCGTGAATGTGACTGCGCGTCCATTCCCCCCAACAGGATTGCCCTTTTCCCCGACCCGCGGCATGGTGCCGTGGCCGAATTGAAGCGATCTTGTGGACACCTTCGAGGAGTTCTCAGATGAAGCGGATCCTGGTTGCTATGGTTCTGGCGTTGAGCATCGCGACCGTTGTTGGCTGCAGCAGTGGCGCCAGCACCACCAAGCCCCCGGCGCCGGCGACCACCAAGTAAGACCCGAACCGGTCCCAGCAACTCCCAGCAACTTACTCCGATGAGATGCTGAAAGGCCGACCGCTTCGGTGGTCGGCTTTCTTTGCTTCCGCCCTTCAAAAAAAACTTCACCTCGTGGTGCCTCGTGCAACTCAGTTCCTGGCGGCGAATCCTACTCGTTTGCTTTTTGGTCGTGGTGAGTTTGGCGACCATCGGCTGCGGCAGTGGCCGCGAACGCGGAAAGAACAGCGACTTCGACCGCCCCACCACCGAAAAGAAGTAAACTCAGAGCCGGAAGCGTCAGCGACGGGGTTTTGCATGTTCCGTCGCTAACGCTTCCGGCTCTGATCGAGTTTTTCATGTTCCGTCGCTGACGCTTCCGGCTCTGGTCGAGCCTGTCCTACTTCTTCCGCTTGTAAAGGATCGTGAACATCGGCTCCTTCACGTCGCCGACCCACATACTGAAGTTAATGGTGTTGTCGTCGGGCATCTGGGAGACTGACTTCCACTTCGTGATCTTCCCATCCAGCCCTGGCCCCTCGCCGATCATCGTCATGCTCTTCTTCTGCTTGTCGTAGGTGCCTTCCATGAGCATTGGATAGGTGGACATGCTGTCGAACCACACACTGACATACTTCTTCTTCTTGGCGTCGTAGGAGTCCATTCCCCGACCCTGGAACTTCATCCCGCCGAGGTCGCTCTCCAGCGAACCGACCAGCCACAGCCCGCCGAGGTCCATCTTGTACGTCACGGTTCCCTTGTACTCCTTGCCTTCGGCCTTCATGGTGGTGTCCCAGGTGCCGACCAGTTTCTTGAGAACCTCATGTTCCGGCCCAGGCTTGGCAGGCTCCTGAGATGTGGCTGCTGAAGCCACGAACAGCAGGAGCGCGAACGCACACAAGCATCGCACAGTCTTCATTGAAACCCTCCCTAAGACAGGGGCGACGGGATTGTGGGTGTCACCCCACGCGGCTCCCCAATCCGGCAACATCCGGACCAATTGGGAAGTCACTCACACGACGCAGACGGGCCTCCGTTTTCGACGCTTGAGCGTTGAAAACGCGGAGTGGGCGTATGTGAGTGAGTGGAGAGTTGTACATCGCGGAAAAAAGAAATGATAGCTCAGTTGCTCACGGGCACGCGAGTGGTTAGTGGATAGTGGCTGGTGGTTAGTGAAAGACGAAGTGGTTAGTGGCTCGTGGTTAGTGGTGAGTGAAAAGACAGAAGACCAGAGGCAAGAACGCTTCTGCTCTTCTGCCTTTCACTAACCACCAGCCACTATCCACTAACCACTCGCGAGCGCAGCGAGCACGTTAGCTGCATCCGCTCGTTTCGCCGCAGGTATCGCACTTGGCGCACGCTCCGCTACGGACAAGCGTGAGTTGTTGGCAATTCGGGCACGGGTCGCCCTCGTAGCCCTTTTGCTTGGCGACGCGAATCTTCTCCGCTTGAGTGCCGGCCACCGGCAAGTAGCCGCCGCGAGCCGGCGCGCTGACCGCAGATCCTCCGCCAGTCTTGCCGTGACCTCCGTTTCCATTCCCGTTGCCGTTGGTGTGGCCGTTGCCTGCTTCGCGCGCGGGAGTCGCGTCGCTGCCCGGCTTGTGGCCTCCATTGCCGTTGCCGGGCTTTAAGTGTGTGGAGGGAGGAGGAGCGAGCGGGTGGACCGGCTGGTTGGCGGTCTTCGCATCGACCGTGCGCGTGCTGACAACTTCCTCCGTGTCGAAGTCCGGGCCAACCTGGTCATCGTGCATCGCGTCCCCGCGCAGGTCTTCTGGCAACACATGCGCGAGGTCTTGACGATCCAGATACGTGATCGCCAGTTCGCGGAAGATGTAGTCGATGACAGACGTACTCATCTTGATGTACGGGTTCCCCTGCACGATCCCGTTTGGCTCGAAACGCGTGAACAGGAACGCATCGACATACTCTTCGAGCGGCACTCCATGCTGCAACCCCAGTGAGACCGCTATGGCAAAACAATTGGTCATGCTTCTGAATGCGGCACCTTCCTTGTGCATATCAATGAAGATTTCGCCGAGCGTGCCGTCTTCGTATTCGCCGGTGCGAATGTAGAGCTTGTGGCTGCCGACGCGGGCCTTCTGCGTGTAACCCGAGCGCCGATCCGGCAACCGTCGGCGTTTCGCGATGTAGCGGTGAACGATCTTCTCGGTAATTCGCTCCGCGACTTGCACCGCGACCGACTTCGGTTCCTCTTTCTTCTCGGACTTTTCCGGTTCGCTCACGACCGCGGCCAACAGGGCCGCTTCGGGCGAATCCGCGACAGAGTTCAGCGGCTGACTGAGTTTCGAGCCATCGCGGTAGAGTGCGTTGGCCTTCGTCATGAGCTGCCACGAGAGCAGATACGCCTTCTTCACCTCTTCAACCGTGGCATCGTAGGGCATATTGATCGTTTTGCTCAAAGCGCCCGAAATGAACGGCTGCGCTGCGGCCATCATGCGAATGTGCGACTCCCACGAGAGAAACCGCTTGCCGTGCTTGCCGCACTTGTTGGCGCAGTCGAACACCGGATAGTGTTCGGCCTTCAGGTGCGGTGCGCCCTCGATAGTCATCGTGCCGCAGACGTAGGTATTCGCCTCGTTCACCTGCTGCTTGGTGAATCCCAGATGCGTGAGGAGGTCAAACGTCGGGCTGTTGAGCGTCTCGGGGGGAACCTTCAGCGTGTTCTTGACGAAGTCCTCGCCGATGGTCCATGTGTTGAAGACGAAGGGCAACTCGAACGCGCCGGGCAATTGCGTCTCGACCTTCTTGAGCGCTTCATCCGTGAAGCCCTTCGCCTTGAGCGACGCGGGGTTGATGTGTGGGCAGCCGTTGAGAGTCGCGGAGCCGCGACTGTACCGCACGATGTCTTCAATCTGCCACGGAGCATAGCCGAGTTTGGCGAGCGCCGGCGGCACCGACTGGTTGATGATCTTGAAGTAGCCGCCTCCCGCGAGCTTCTTGAACTTCACGAGCGCAAAATCCGGCTCGATGCCCGTGGTGTCGCAGTCCATCACCAACCCGATAGTGCCCGTTGGGGCTATAACTGTAGTTTGAGCATTTTTATACCCGAATCTCTCACCCATCTCCAGCATGCGGTCGCATTCGCGGCGGGCGGCGGCGAGCAACTCCGGCGGGCAGTAGCGGGCGTCGATGCCGACCGGGAATACCGTCAGTCCTTCGTACTCCGCGGGCGCGGCGTTGTACGCAGCGCGACGGTGATTGCGGATGACTCGCAGCATGTGGTCGCGGTTGGCATGGAATCGCGGGAACGGGCCGACCTCCGCGGCCATCTCGGCGCTGGTGGCATAAGCCCCGGCGTGCATCAGCGCGGTGAGCGCTCCACACTGAGCGCGAGCTTCCTGAGAGTCGTAGGGGATGCCCTGCACCATCAGAAGCGCGCCGAGGTTCGCGTAACCGAGACCGAGCGTGCGGAAGTCGTAAGACTTCTGCGCAACCGACCGACTGGGGAACTGCGCCATGTAGACGCTGATTTCCAGGATGATGGTCCAGATGCGCACCGCATGCCGGTACGCCTCACCATCGAACTTCCCGGTGGCCGTGTTGAAGAACGTTATTAAATTCAAACTAGCGAGATTGCATGCGGTATCATCTAGGAACGCATACTCACTGCAATTATGTACACCAATGCCATTTGCGACGAAGTGCTGCGTGGCCGGCTCGGTGAGGTCGTATACCGGTTCAACCCCGACATATTCGAGGCTTTCAACTTGGTCTTCGAGCCGGTCGGCGTAAGTGGTGACTTCACGGTTGAGCTTCGCCAGTTGTTCACACTTCGGGCTACCGGGGATGAACCCGAGTTCGCGTTCAAACACCACACGCGAACTCCGGCTGATGCGCAGGCTGTGAACCTGCTGAACGGGATACTCCTTCACTCCGCCCTTGCCATCAGGAAGCAGAGCGGTCGTCTGACCGGCCACCCGTCGGTCGGTGTACAACTTCGACTTGATGCCAAACGACAGCAGCAGGAGTTGCACCTGTTTGAGGAGATCAAGAGAGCAACTGTCGAGGCTTATGTATTGCGACTTCTGGCCGTAGTGTGCGACAGTTCCATCAGCAGTGAACAGACCGCGCAACACGCCGACGAGCGAATCACGGTCGAGCCGGAACACCTCGTCGGTGAACCGCTTCTTGGCACTCCCTTCATTTAGTACCGCGAACCGTTTGAGCACGTCGACAACACACCGGCTACTGGTCCCAACACGCACGGTTGTTTGTGGACTGGTGACATGAGTTTCGCGTGCGCCTCGGCCGTCGGCGGCGAACTCGGACCGGTAAGAACGAAGGTCTTCATGCACCCGTGCCGCGATAGCTCGCTCTTCGGGAGCTAAAGTCACCATCGCGGCTTCTTGTTCGCCCATCAAGCAACCATCGCCCACCATCAGACCCAAATACTCAGTCAGTCGGTGATCGAGTTCGAGGAACCCGTTCACCGATTGCAGTTCGCGTCGGTCTGCGAAGATCCCGCGACCGAGCCGTATCACATCGTCTTTCGTCAGTTCGCACGCGGGCACATCGCCGCGGTTGGCCGTCAGTACGCGGTGATCGCCAGTGAGCTTCAGTTCGTAGCCAGCGCGTGTCTTCAGTCGGTAGACCGGTTTCTCCCCGGTCTTGAACGCGGCCTTGATCGGGTGTAATTCGCCATCCGAACCGACCACCGCCGTTTCGTGATCGAGCAGTTGGTCGATGCGGATTAGCCCGTCGGCAGTGGCAACCAGCGTGTCGCCGGTAACGCACGGATTTGTTGCGTTGATTCGCCCATCGACGGGGCAGGTGTGCCATTCGTTGAAGGTACTATCGAATTGGACGCCGGGGTCGGCGCAGCTCCAGGCGGCAAACGCGATCTGCTCCCACAGGTCGCGGGCCGGGAGGGTCCGCTTGGGCTTCGGAGCGCGGTTCTCCTTCTTTGCCTTCTCCAGTTCGGTGCGCCAGTAGAGGTGCCACGGGCCGTTGGTCTCCACGGCCTTCATGAACTCGTTGGTGATCCGCACCGAGTTGTTGCTGTTCTGGCCCGACACCGTGTAGTAGGCACGCGAGTTCCAGTCGGTGTCGTACTCTTCGACTTCAATGCTCTTGAAGCCCTGCCGGGCCAGTTGCAGCACGCGAGCGATGTAGTTCTCTGGCAATAGTGCCGCGCGCGCTTCGAGGATCGCTTTGCGGAGATTGGCGTTCTTCGCGGGGTCGTACTTCTCCTCCGCGACCGCGTGCGCGTGAACAGCGCGCATGATCGCGTTGAGGTGCTTGTTCATGAGCTGCGAGCCGGCAACCAACTCCGCGACCTTCTGCTCCTCGGTCACCTTCCAGTTGATGAATTCCTCGATGTCCGGGTGATCGAGATCAAGCACAACCATCTTCGCGGCGCGCCGGGTGTTGAAGACGACGATGCCCGAGCCAGTTGGCGAAGTCTTCGACCAGATCACGAAGTTGTGCCCGGACGTTTCGGATTTGTCGTCCGGGGTTGGGCAATCGACTTCGACATCGTACACGTCCATCTCGCCGACATTCTCGACCCACAACACGCGATGGTTGTGAGCCGCGACTTCCTTGACGAAGTTCTCGTAGCTGCCGAACCGCTCCTCGATCTTGCGACGCAGTCCGCGAATCGGGGCGGTGCGACCGATGTGCTTTTTTCGCGCTTCGATGTATTCCTCGAACGTCTCGATGCTGTAGCCGGCGTTGAGTAGCTCGAACGCGGTGTTGAGCATCTTCTGCGTGGCGGCCAACTCTTGAATCTCGCGCGCGTCTCCGCGTTCCAGCAACTCCTGGCGCTTCTTGGCGCTGTACTCGGCCACCCGTTCGGGATCGGAGTAGAAGCTTCCGGCCCGGCTCATGCCGTTGAACATCCCGTGATGCGGGAATTGTTCAAGCTGGAAGACGTGCTGCCCAACGGCCGCCAGTTCGCGTCCGTGTAGCGCCGCGTGTTCGGCCTGGGTCATCATCTCCAGGTTCGCGGGCGCGTTGTTGTTCACATCACCGTCGACGTGGTGAACGATCTTGTTGGTGAGGTCACCGCCCATCACGTCGTGCGCAACGAGCCGGTGAAGGAACTGCTTGCCCTTCATTCCGTCGCGCAGGTGAACCCGCAGGTGCCCGTGCTGCCGGTCGATGGCGCACGCGAAGAGCGACATGCCAGTTTGAAGTTCGGCGGCCCGGAGAACCTTGTGGTTGGAGAGCCGTACCGGGTGATCGAACGACATGTCGAAAGAGGCTTTATCGGTGACAACCCGAACGACATGCTTCTTGCCCGCGTGCCAGGCGCGTGCGGTCTTGGCCTTGTACCGCCCGGCCGGAGGATCGTAGCTGAGGCAGATGAAGTCTTCACCCGCTTCGGCCAAATCCTTCACCATCATCGGCCCGCGCGCGGTGTACACGAGGGTGTACGGCGCGAGGCAAGTTCCCCCACTTTTGATTGCACCCGCGGCGCGGTCGCCGATTTTTAAGAAGCTCATCAACCCCGACGACTTCCCGCCGCCGGAAAGCGGTTCGCCCTCTCCGCGCAACTGGGAGAAGGAACTTCCGGTGCCGCTTCCGTACTTAAAGATGCGGGCTTCGCGGACCCACAGGTCCATGATCCCGCCGTCGTTCACCAGGTCGTCGTTGACCTGCTGAATGAAGCAGTTGTGGACGACGACGTTGTTGGTCAGGAAGTTGTGGCTCTCGGTCTCGATATCGTAAACGTCCATCTCGCCGACGTGATCGATGGCTTCGATGGCGACTGGCTCGGTTCGCACTTGGCTATGCGTATCGTCCACTCGCTGCTTCAGGTACTCCCCAATCCTCAGCGTCCCAACTGCTCGCCATGTGGCGGTTCCGTTCCGCTTTGTTCCAGACTGTCGAAACTCGTGGTCACCGACGTTGGTAGCCCGTGCGAGCGGGCACCAGACCAACACTTTGTGGTCCTCGGTGGCCTCGATGCTGTTCCCGTTGGCTAATCGGACGCGATAGACCGGCTTCACTCCGTTGTGTTTCGCCGCAACCACTCGTGTGGTTCCCGTCCAGTCATATACTTCCAGCCCGATTCTGTTTTGCTCAACGATCTCGCCAATCGGGATCGGGCCGGCGGGTGTCGTCACTTCCGCGTGGTACGGCAAACAAGCATGCGGTGATGGGTGCTCGTAGGCGCTTGTGGAGCGTTCGAGTTGCTGCGTGTGTGGGTTGACGAACGAGTGACCCTGCGCTGGCCCCTCGATGCCGTACGCCCAGTGCAGGCCCGTGTTGAACCACTGCGGGCTGTTCGGAGCCGCCATCTGCATCGCGAGCATGTAACAGGTTTCGTCGTAGAACGCGCGAGCGTCTGCTTCGGACGAGAAGTAACCGCCCTTCCAGCCCCAGTACGTCCAGCAACCCGCGAGTCGATGGAATACTTGCCGCGAGTCGGTCTCGCCGCCCAGAGGTGTGTCGTGTGACTCTGCTTGACTGCGCTGAATCCACGCGGGGATGCCGTCTTCGTGAATGTGAGTCAGGCGCGAGGGCACACCGGCTCGGCGGAAGTATTTCTGAGCGAGAATATCGACCGCGACCTGACTCCACTTCGCGGGCACCATCACGTCGGTCATCTCGAAGACAACCGAGCCATTCGGATTGCGGATGATGGAGGTCCGCGGGGCGAACTCGATGCCGGCGAACGGGTCTTGACCTTCACGAGTGAATCGGCGAGTGATCTGCATGACGACATCCGTAGGCGTTGCGGGCGGGCGCTTGAAACCCGCCAGGTCGGGGGAAAACGAGTGAAGATAGTGGCTCGCGGGCGACAGTGACGAGTGTACACCACAATTGAGCGGATGTACAGCAGACGTGTGACCGCGAGGAGTGAGACGGCAACCCTAACTATTGCCGCGCTCGCGGTCGTTGGAATTCGCTCCGGGGACGAATGGGAGAGTCAGGCCAACTTGATCCTGGTAGCGACCCTTCTTATCGGCATAACTGGAGCGACACTCAGCCTCGGCCCGGTGGAACACGATTTGCGCGATGCCTTCGTTCGCGTAGATCTTCGCGGGCAGCGGCGTCGTGTTGCTAATCTCAATCGTGATCTTTCCGCGCCACTCAGGCTCCAAAGGCGTTACATTCACGATAATCCCACAACGCGCCAGCGTCGATTTGCCCACGCAAATCGCCAGAATGTCGCG
>JAKEEV010000168.1 GCA_022616395.1 Planctomycetia bacterium
GCCTCCTCAGCAGAATCTGTGGGTACAATTCGGCTCGGGGAGGCGGCCCAGGTTATGGAGTAAAGCGAGTTTTGCGATGGGTAGTGTGCGGAAGCCGTAGCTCTTTCTCGTCACCAGTTTCACTTTGTTGTTGAGACCCTCCACGGCACCCGCGGAAATCTCTCCTTTCGCCCGAAACCAGTTCAGGATTAGCTCGCGATGGTTGCGCAGCGTGCGGGCCACCTTCTTCATCGGCTCCAGCCGCGAACGCATCACGCGACTGGTCCACTCGTCCAGGAAGCGTCCCGCCCAGCCGCTGCCGCAGTACGTCCAGAACCGCTGGAAGTCCTCTCGCAACAGGTGCGCTCGCACGCTCCGCAGGTTGTACCGCAACAACTCCGCCAGCTTCACCGTCTGCTTCGCCGTCAGGTTCTCGCGACGCTTCAACAGGCACCACCGCGAATGCTTCAGCACCGGCTCGTACCCATCCCGCTTCAGTTGCCGCTGCTCCTCCGCCCGGATCTCGTCGATCGCCTTGCTGAAACCCTGCATCACATGGAACCGGTCCAGCACATGCACCGCCTGCTTCAGCCGCACGCTGATCACGTTCAAGTACGCCTTCCACATGTCGCTGCACACATATTGCACCTGGTCACAGACTTTCGTCCCCAGCGACGACAAGCACTCCTCCAGGCTCGCTTCGATCCGATGCTCGGCCACCGCCAGCAACCGCTTGGTCGCACCCGTGATGTCGTACACCAGCGTCAGATACGTTTGCCCTTTTTTCCAGGCGACTTCGTCGATCCCCAACGCCTTCACCCCGCTCAGGTCGCGATGCGCCAGGCCCCACTCCACGGCGTGTTCCACCGACCGGCACACGCCGTCCCAACTCGTGCGGAAGATCGTCGCCACCTCGGTCCAGCTCAAACGCTTCGCCCACGTCGCCAGAAACCACCGATACGTCGTGGTCAACCGATGCTTCCCATCGCACCATGGCACCAGCTCCACCGTCACCCCGCACCGACGGCAGTCCACACGCCGCATCCGGTAGGTGAAAAACACGACCATCCCCCACAACGGCACGTACTCGAATCGACGCTCCGCCAGCCGGTCGTACGGCCGACCATGCCGACCGCAACCGGAACACACCGGCCGGCTGTTCTTCCGCGGCCGAATCGGAATCACCAACGCCGGACCATCCGCCGGCTCCTCCCACCGAGCCGACCCGTACACGAACGACTTGTGTTTCTCCAACCGATTGAGGATCGTGGCCAATCGCATCCTGGTTCCTGTTCGTGAGACGCAGTTGTGGTAAACCACGTCTAACAAACCCAGGGCCAGGATGCCCCTCTTCACTCTTCTCCCTCAAAGGAACTCTTCTCTCCGACTCTTCTCCCTCCAGCTCTTGTTCAACACCAGGTTCAACCACACATTCCGCCGGAGAACCAAAAAA
>JAKEEV010001205.1 GCA_022616395.1 Planctomycetia bacterium
CGATGGCGAGCATCCGCGGTTCATCCGGCAACTTCTCTCCGGCTTTCGGAATGTACACGAAGCCGAGTTCATACAGAGACACGCTCTCCGCGTTCTCCAGGTTCAACTTCGCCACCTGAAGCACACCAGGCACAAGAGAGCGCCTCATCACGGAGCGTTCCGGCGAAATCGGATTCAACAGCGAAACGTAGTCGGCCTTCGCCAGCTTCTCTGCATTGTCTCCTGACTCCTGACTCCTGACTCCTGCTTCTGTCGAGGGCGAAGTCAGCGAATAGGTAATCACTTCCTGCAAGCCCTGATCGGCGAGCAAGTCGCGGACGCGGTCTTCGAGTGCCAGGTCGCGGTTGCCCTTTGGTTCGGGTAGTTCCAGCGGAAGCAATCGCTCCGGCAGTTTGTCGTAGCCGTAAACGCGGGCCAGTTCTTCGATCAAGTCGGCAGCACCCGCTTGGATGTCGAGTCGCGTTTGCGGAGTCGTCACCGTCCAGGCATCATCGCCATCGGCTTCCACCTGGAACTGAAGAGCAGTCAGCACGCGAACGACTTCCTCTCCGGGGATGTCGAAACCGAGCAGCCGACGGATTTCGTTTGCGTCGAGATCAATCACTTGCGGAGGAACAGGCGCAGGATATTCGTCCGCGATACCAGCAAGCACTTCGCCGCCCGCGTGATCGTGGAAGAGTTGAGCTGCGCGCAGCGCGGCCGGCTTCGCGAGTTCAGGATGAACCCCGCGACTGAACCGCGTGCTCGCTTCGCTGAACAGGTTGAATTGCCGCGCGGTCTTGCGTACGCTCACGAAGTCGAAACTCGCGCTCTCCAAAAGAAGAGTCTTGGTTGAAGCGCTCACCTCGGTCTCTGCTCCACCCATCACGCCCGCGAGCGCAATCGGCCCCGCGGTGTCGGCGATCAGGAGGTTCTCTGGCGAAAGTACGCGCTCCTGACCGTCGAGCGTCTTGAGCTTCTCGCCAGCTCTCGCGGGGCGAACGATGATCGTCGGCGGCGCGCCACCAGCACGCTTCACCAGAATATCGTAATCGAAGGCGTGCAGAGGCTGGCCGGTTTCGAGCATCACATAATTCGTGATGTCCACCACGTTGTTGATTGGCCGCATCCCGGCATACTGCAACCGCGAACACATCCACCGAGGAGCCGGGCCAATCTTCACGTTGCGAATAATGGTCGCGGTGTATCGCGC
>JAKEEV010000169.1 GCA_022616395.1 Planctomycetia bacterium
CCGGGGTTACGTTCGAGTTGCCTTCGGCGCTCGCGTGCTGGGGCGAAGAAAGCGTCGATCTTCGCCAGGAGCATCGCCTTCGCGTGTCCGTAGCCGAAGGGTTTTCCTCCGCGTGTTTCGGCACCCTTCATCGGATTGCGATAGAGGTCGGCCAGTTCAGCTTGCTCGGCTGCTGTCGAGAAGAGTTTGTACAGTGCGAATGCGTTGCACTTGTCGGGGTTCTTCGGTTCATCCGCGGGTGTTGAATCGGTCACGATGCCCATCACCGACTTCCGTAATGGCTCGCCTTCCGCGAAGATGTCGATTGTGTTTCCGTAACTCTTGCTCATCTTCTGACCGTCGGTGCCGGGCACAACTGCGGCTTCGTTGAAGACGGCATCTGGGATCGGGAAGACTTCGCTGAAGGCGTGGTTGAACGAACCCGCGATGTCGCGTGTCATCTCGACGTGTTGTTCCTGATCCCGACCGACCGGCACCAGATGCGAGCGATAGATGAGGATGTCCGCGGCCATCAGTACGGGGTAAGTGAACAGCCCGACACTCGGAGTGATCCCTTTCGCGACTTTATCTTTGTAGGAGTGAGCGCGTTCGAGAAGTCCCATACCGCAGACGGTCGAGAGAATCCAGGCGAGTTCACACACTTCGGGCACATCAGATTGCCGGAAGAAGTTCGCTTTGGCGGGATCGAGTCCCAGCGCCAGATAGTCGAGCGCAACATCATGCACGTTGCACGCGAGGATATTCCGGGCTGGCCGTGCGATAACCGCCTTGTTCTTCGCCGCGATGCCCGCTTCCTTCGCTTCGGCTTCTTTCAGGGACGTGAGCGCGTGATAGTCCGCGATGAAGTAAAAGCATTCGCCGAGCTCTTGCCGCTCAAGGTGCTGTTTGATCGCTCCGAAGTAGTTGCCGAGATGCAGCTTCCCCGACGGCTGCACGCCGCTCAAGATTCGCGGGCGATCACCGAGGCATTCGCGCGTGACAGTCGTGGACATCGCGGAACTCCGAAACTCTTGATAGTAGTAGGCATTCGCTGGGTACCGTTCAGAGTAGTCATCACGCTCCGCGTGATGCCGACGCGCAAGCGGCGGGGAGAAAGACACATCACGCAAAGCGTGATGACTACTATGAAAACGGTCTTCATAGTAGTCATCACGCTCCGCGTGATGCCGACGCGCAAGCGGCGGGATTTCTTTCGCTCGCGTTGCTCGCGACCATCACGCGGAGCGTGATGACTACTATGAAAGGCAATGGCACACGGCGTGTGCTACTCTTTCTTGGCCTTTCAACACCAGACGGACACGGTTACATTATCGCCGGTTCGCTCACACAGCCACAGGTTGAAGGTCATGGACGGCCCCCTGCCCACTTCTGATTGCTCCACGCCTGCCGGTTTTGTGCTGGTTTCCGATCCGCGCCGCACGGAACTTCTTGTTGACGCACTCAAAGTCGCTCTTGCGACGCCGGGCGAGCATCGCTTGTTCCGCAGTGGGAAGCTCGCGGGGTTGTTTCCTTCTCGCGGAGGACTTTCTTCGGAAGCCGCTCTCTTCGCGCTTCGTGAGAGTTTGCTCGAAACTGTTCGCACCGAGACCAAAGGCAAGCTCGTTATCGAATGGGTGACCGCGACCCCGAAGGCGGTCGGGTTCGTTCACGAGAACGATTCCCCGCGATCCATCTTGCGCGAACTGAAAAGCGTTCTGCACGCGACACGCACAGGCATCCCCGAATGGATGAGCGAAGCAAAAGAGGAGGTTTCCGCGCTCTCCGC
>JAKEEV010001206.1 GCA_022616395.1 Planctomycetia bacterium
ATCACTCGTTTGGCGTGTTCATCCTCCCGCACATCGAACAAAACGCGCTGTACCAACTGTACAACTTCAACCACAATTCCCGTGCGACCCCGGCGACCGTTCCCGGTACGCGCAATCATGAGGTGGTCAGCACGCGACTGAAAGTGATGGAGTGCCCGTCGACTCCACAGCAGAAGTCGATGACTAACCTCAGCGCCAGCGGATACACCAACTTCACATTTGCTCCTGGCGATTATGGACCGCTCAGTGGTGTGCGTCCGGCACTGGCTCCGGCGTTTGTCACGAATCTGGGCACATCGTCAGCGCCGTATCGCGGCGTGCTGGATGTTGTAAGCGCGACGAACCAACCGATTTATCACATCACGGCAATCTCCGACGGAACCTCGAACACCATCCTGCTCGCTGAAGACGCCGGCCGACCGAACGTCTATCGGGCCGGACGCTTGGACGGGGTCGCGTCTGCCGAGCCGTACAGCGGCAGCGGTCCCTTCGCCAACGGATCTGGTTGGGCGAATCCGCTCAATCAGTGGGCCATCGACGGGTTCGACTTCACCGGTACCATCAAGGGCGGCAGTTGCTTCCTCAACTGTATCAACGACGACGAAACGTACAGCTTCCACACCGGCGGGTGTAACTTCCTCTTCTGCGATGGGTCCGTTCGATTCGTCCGGCAGAACATCTCCACGTTCACGATGGCTGCCTGGGTCAGTCGCGCGGGTGGAGAAGTGATCGCCAGCGAGTAATCCTGTTTCGGAGTCGCGATGGTCATTCTCCTACTGTCTCTGGTGGTACTTGCCCCGGCGGATGAATCGAAGCTCACGCTCAAGCCGGGGTACAAAGCCGTTGGCGATGGTCTGAAGTCCGAATACGCGACTCAGGCCGCCACCGCGACGGAGAAACATCTCTTCGCGGTGGCGAGTACCACAGTCGCGATGTATGACCGCGCGACCGGGAAGCTTCTCGCCAAAAGCGAGGGCAAGGCCGAACACCTCAACAGCGCCTTCGTGTGGAAGGGAAAGGTATACTGCGCTCACTCGAACTATCCGAAGAAACCAGAGACGAGCGAGATTCGCGTCTACGATCCCGAAACGAACAAGCTCATCATCTTCCACGACTTCAAGAACCCGCCGGGTAGCCTCGTGTGGAACATTCACGATGGCAAGAACTGGTGGTGTTGCTTCGCCCACTATCAGGACGACAACGCGAAGACGGTGCTCATCAAGTTTGCTGACGAGTTCAAGGAACTGCAGCGGTGGACATTCCCCAAAGCGGTAATCGACGACTGGGACAAGATGAGCGCTTCGGGCGGAATCTGGGATGGCCAGACGTTGCTCGCTAGCCATCATCACTACAAGGTGCTCTACCGGCTGAAGGTGCCGAAGGACGGCAAGGAACTGGAACTGGTGGAAGCGCTGGAGAGTCCGTTTCCGGGGCAGGGGATTGCGACCGATCCGAAGACCGGTGGACTGGTCGGCATCGACCGCCGCGCGAAGAAGATTGTGTTCGCCGGGAAGTAGTGGTGAGTGGCTCGTGGCTGGTGAGTGAAAGGCAAAGACAGAAGACCAAAGCCAAGAGTGGTTCTGGTCTTCTGTCCTCACTCACACTATCTGAGGATGTCTTCCGCGCTTGCGCGGATCGTCTCGCAGTAGGCTTCAAGTGGCAAGTCGTCGCCGTCGAAGCCGAACGGTTGCTCAACGGCCTCGGCGGTCAGTTCGATTCCGAAGAGGAAGTACACGGCCACTGCCTGAACTGGTATGACCCACAGGCCAAGCGTTTGCACCAGCGCCCAGGGCGTGAACACGAAGCCCAACACAAGCCCGTGGCGCAACAGCGACAAGTAAGAACTCGCCAGCGGTGTGTTGCGGATTCTCTCACACGCTCCGCAGATGTCCATCAGAGCCGATGTGTGTAAGTCGAGCATCTGGTGCATGTGACCATCGATGCGACCGGCTTCGCGCAAGCCAGCAACCATCGCGATGGTTCGGCGTGCGATCTCCGCGGGCACGTGCGCGGGGGTTGCCGGGTCTTTCTCAAAGTTGGGAATGTCTGTCAGTTGCACTTCGCCGCGCAGGTGTCGCATCAGCGCGAAGGGGAATGCCGAGATCAGGGCCAGGAACTTGAGTCGCTCGTCGGTGTCGAGCCGGGCCAGTTCGCGGGCCTTCAGGCAGAGATTTCGCGACGTGTTGACCAGTTGCCCCCAGAGTAACCGGCCTTCCCACCACCGGTCGTAAGCTACCTTCGTGCGAAAGCTGACCAGAAGGCCGAGGATAGCGGTATTGATGAGCGCGAGCTGAGCCGACAACAGCGGCGGCAACACCCCGTCGGAGGGATGAACCAACCGGACACCAGCCGAGTACGCGGCGGCAGCAACTACGGCCATCCACAGTCGCCTGGCGATAGGTAGCGGTGGCCAGATCCATGTCCAGAACGACCGGCGCGCTTCGTCCAATTCCGCCTCCTGTCAGCGGTTCACACCTGTTGCGTATCACCGAGCCGCGGAAGTTCGTCCAGTGAGGCGAGTCCGAAGACCTGGAGGAAGCGCGGAGTTGTCCCGTAGCGCACTTCGCGTGCGGTTGAATCGGCCCGGTGTTGCACCGCGACCAATCCCAGCCGCACGAGCTGGCGCAATACCGCGCCGGAATCCGTTCCGCGAATCGCATCCACTTCCGCTTTACCAACCGGCTGACGATACGCCACCACCGACAGCACGTCCAGAGCCGGTTGACTTAATCGTGCTTCTCGTGGACCGCCGAAGAGCCGCTCGCGCAAGTTGCGATAGGCCGGCCGTACCGCGAGCACGAACCCATCGTCACGCGCTTCAATCGAATAAGGCCGTCGCTGGTCGCGATAACTTTTGTTGAGAGCATCGACCGCGGATCGGAACCTCTCAGGAGTCAGCCCGCGGACAGCCGCGCACGCAACCTCTGCGGTCAGTGGATGCCCGCCGACAAAGAGCATCGCCTCAACGAGTTGTTCCGGAGTCAGGGAAGAGGAGTCGGGAGTCGGGAGTCGGGAGTCGGGAGTCGGGAGTCGGGAATCAGGAATCAGGGAAAGCGGGTTCTGGTTCTGCTCTGCCTCCTGCCTCCTGCCTCCTGACTGCTGATTCCTGCCTCCTGATTCCTGCCTCCCGACTCCTGCCTCCTGACTCCTGTCTTCTGACGGAACCGGTTCCTCGATGGTATCGAGTTGCCAGTCGCCGGTGCCGAGTTGAGACGCGGCCGCGCGGCCCAGAGCCAGCGGGTCGGGTTCGTTTGATGTGTCGTCTGGAAGGCGTCCTGCCGTCATTTGGTCACCGTCGGTGGAGCAAAGCCATCATGCAGAACTGAGCGAAGAGAGACATTGCCATGAACACGAGGAACACAATCCCGAACTTGGAACCGCGGCTCAGGCCGTTGAACTGCTCGAGGAGTCCCTTTGTCGGAGAGCCATGGTCCGAGAGTAACCGCTCGATCTCATCCGTTGACATGCCGCGCTCGACCAGTTCGCGGGTGAGGTCCAGTTCGACTTCACGCCGACGGGTGCGTCCCCATTGAATCGCGACCACAACGCCCACCACCGCCACGCACACCAGACCGGCGATGATGACTTCCGGAGCGAACCGAGAGAGTTCGGCGGTCACGACATCACCTCGTGGATCGGGCGAAGAGACCTGTTGCTTCATTATCCACAGCAATGCCGCGAACGGAAAGGTTAGGTTGATGAGGTCAGTGAGGAAGACCGAGGCCGGTAATCACCGTGCCGGTCCAGAGCGTTACGAATCCCGCGGCCAGGACCAGGTGCAATTTCTTCCGTCTCAGCTTGCCGCTGAGGAACATCGCGGGCAAGAGCAACGCGGCCGGGATGGAGAACCACAGGTGCGTGCGAAGAGCTTGCCGCGTGGCGTCGTCGAAGGCGGATGATACGTCCACGAACTGCAAGATGACTTCAAATCCGAGCACGGTCAGCATCGTCAGCGCGAAGAACACGGTGTTGATGTGGCCGTGCAACCGCGGACGTTTCGCCGCCAGCGCGACGAGTGAACTGAGCAGCAGTACCGTGACCGTGACGACGAGCACCTTCAGCGTCAGGATGATCTCTGGCCCGTTGGGCATGTGTGTCCTTGTGTTGGGCGAACCCGACCGCAAGGTCGGCGGATGCAATTGCGGGACCACCCACCGACCTTGCGGGCGGGGTTCGCCTATCCGACCGCTTCAACCACGGCGTCGCCCATCTCGGTCGTTGTGTTCTTGCCTCCGAGGTCGCGTGTCTTCACGCGGCCTTCGGCAAGTACCTTTGCCACGGCGTTTTGCACCGCCGCTGCGCTCTTCTCCAGGTTCAGATGATTGAGCATGAGAGCCGCGGAGAGAATCGCGGCGAGCGGATTTGCTTCTCCCCTACCCGCGATGTCCGGAGCGCTTCCGTGGACCGGCTCGAACATGCTCGGGAACTTCTTCGTCGGGTTGATGTTCGCGGAACTCGCCAGCCCGATGCTTCCGGTGACCGCTGCGCTCAAATCCGTGAGGATGTCGCCGAAGAGATTGCTCGCGACCACCACATCGAACGTGTCGGGCTTGCGCACGAAGTCCATCGCGGCAGCATCGACGAGCAGGGAGCTACTCTGCACGTCCGGGTAATCCTTCCTCACGCTGTTGAACACATCGTCCCACAGTCCCATGCCATAAACTTGCGCGTTGGACTTGGTGATGCTGGTGAGCTTCTTGCGTGGGCGTTTGCGCGCGGCATCGAACGCGGCCCGCAGAATGCGCTCACAGCCTTTCCAGGTGAACACACCTGTCTGCACCGCGATCTGGTTCTCGGTTCCGGGATAAAGGTTTCCGCCAACCGGAGCGTATTCGCCCTCGGTGTTCTCGCGGTAAACGAGCATGTCTATTGAACCAGGCGCGCGTTCTTCCATCCGCTTGGCTTCATCGTTCCAGCGATAAACCGGACACGGCACGCCCGCGAAGAGATACGCCGGCCGCAGGTTCACGTACTGATCGAACTTCCTCCTCATCGGAAGCAGCAGTTCGTGAACAGTAATCTTGTCTGGCACGGAGGGATCGCCGACCGCTCCAAAGAGAATTGCATCGTGCGTTGCGAGTTGGTCCCAGCCGTCTTCGGGCAGCATGCGGCCGTGCTTCTTGTAATACGCGGTGCTCCACGGCAGCTTGTTCCACTGAAGTTCCGCGCGGTCGAACTTGCTCGCTGCGGCTTCCGCCACACGAACAGCCTGATCGATGACTTCCGGCCCGATTCCGTCTCCTCCGATGACCGCGATCCTGTGAACCGCCATTGCATACGCCTCGCGTGTTGGTTATTTCGCCCGTAAATGTGGTTGAGTAGGTCCGCCATCCGGGGGGCTTTCGGAGCCGCGACCGTCAGGGAGCGCTTTACGAAGATCGCTTCCTGACGGTCGCGGCTCCGAAAGAGTGCTGCTCGGCAAGCGGCACCTACTGGGTTATTTCGCCCGCAAAGTCTACCCACTGGTCACCGACAGACCTCGCAGCTTGCCTCGAATCCCGGTTTCCCGCCCGCGGACGTAGACGAATCGCGCGACGCGGGTGAAAGTGGGAATGGTGGAGTTCTTCGCTGGTTTAGCCGCCCCTGGAGGCGGGTCAAGATGACGACTGATACTCACATCACTCGTCGCGGTTGTTCTGGTGCCGCATTCTGTGTGGTGCTGGCCCTTGTTGCGCTTGCAGGTTGCAAGAGTACCAAGGATGGCGCGCCCGGAACGGGCGCGGGGCGCGGAAAGGATGTCCTCATCGCCGGCCCCAATCTGATTCCCAAGCAGAACGTACCCGTGCCCGAACGCGGAATCGGCACGAAGGGCAAGCCCGACCCGCTTCTGGGGAATCCAACCGGGAAGTCAGGCGAGAAGATTGGCTACAGCGCCGACCCGGAACGATTCAAGGGCACATACATTCCCGGAAAGCCCAGCACGCCCGCGGCTCTCGCGGGGAAAATCAAGGACGGCGAGGAGTTGAAGATCGAAACGCCCGGTGTGAAACTCGTTCCAGTCGGCGGTTCGGAAGTACCCGAGGCACCCAACCCCGCTGAGAGCCTGGACCCGCTTTACACAGAGTTGAAGCGCTACGGAGTAGAGAGCAAACATCGCTCGCTTGTTCGCGAGGACGGGCAGTGGGTGTTCCGTGCCTCCGTTCCACTGAACGGCGCGGGAGCACGCGGAGAGTACAACGGCGTCGGGAAAACACAAATCCAGGCGGTGAAGAGCGTCGTCGAGCAAATCAAAACAGACCGACGCTGAGCAGAGACAGTCATCAGTGAACAGTCATCAGGCAAGGAACCTCTTCCGACTTGATGATTGATGACTGATGACTGATGACTGATCACTGATGACTGATTCCCGATTACCGAACTCCCAGCTTCTCCAGCGCCTTCTTGGCCGCGGGGCGCGTTCCTGAGTTGTCGGAGTAGTTGCCGGCCAGTTCCTTGAGTTTGGGAATCGCGGGGAACGCGGCGTCTCCCATGTGGCCCAGTGCCTCGGTTGTCGCGACGCGCACTTCAGGGTCTCGGTCGTCCAGAAGCCGGATGAGCAGTGGCACAGCATCTTTGGCGCTTGCACCGAGTTGGCCCGTTGCAGTGGCCGCAGCGGACTTTGTTGTTTCGCTCACATCGCGGAGCAGCTTCAGGAGTGCGGGCAAGTCATCGGTCGTTGGGCCGATTAGCAGGAGCGCTTCCGCGGCGGACGAACGAACAAGCGCGTTTCGGTCATTCAGTCCAGCGCGCACCGCGACCGCGCTCTTCTTCACATCACCATCGATTGCGGCCACTGCTACCGTTGCCCACAGGGCAAGTCCCTTCAGTGGGTCGTTTGTCATTGCTTCGAGTTCGGCCTTCGCGGACTTCGCGCGTGGACCGGCGGCTGTCAGTGCCTTGAGAGCCGCCAGACGCGAGGGGTACTTGACCCTGGGATTGGCTAACTTCACAAGCGCGGCGAGCGCTTCGGGCGAGAGCGGGTTGAGCTTGCCCAGCGCGAGAATCGCGGCACTCGATACAGTGTTGTCACTGTCCGCAGTGGCCTTGATAAGCGCGGAAGATACGTCGGGCGAAGTTGGATCGATCACAGCGACCGCGAGAGCCGCTTTTGCGCGAAGGTGGTAGGGCAATCCCTTCTCGGAAACCAGCGGAAGCAATCCAGGCAGCGCGGGCTTGGCGTCCGGACCCATCGCGAGAAGCGCTTCAACGAACTGATTGCGGATGTCGGGTTCCTTCTCGTCCGGCAGCGCCTTGCCCAGGGCTTCCGCGGCCGGAGCCGCAGCCGGCCCGAGTTGCTGGAGAAGTTGGCCGACGGCCTCGCGGATGTAGCGATCCTCGTCCGTCACCAGGTTGCTCATTTCGGGAACGACTTTCGCCGCTTCCGCCGGGGGGAGCGTGGAAACCAGTTCCAGAGCCTTGTACCGGGCGAGTGCGCTTGTGCTTGCGAGGTGCTTGAGGGCAGCGGGAATGAGCGGTTTTCCTGCTTCACCGATGCGCAGAATCACGTTGATGGCTTCCCCCGCGACTAGCCCCACCGGCGAATCGAGCGCTCGCTGCACAAGCGCAAGCGCTTCGTCTTTTGCTTCTCCGATGCGGATGAGCGCGCACGCGGACTCCAGAGCGAGTTGTGGATCCCGGTCCGCGAGTCGCTTCTTGAGTGCATCAGCGGCCGGCTTGGCGGGCGGGCCGATGTTCCCCAGCGTCCGCATGGCGTAGAACTGCACGAGCGGGTTTGTGTGGTCGAGCAACTTCGTGGTGGGAGCGACCGCAGGCTCGCCGATTCGACCGAGCGCTTGCCAGTAGGCGAATTTCAGATCGAGGTTTTCGCTGTTGGTTTCCACCGACGCTTCAGCCGGGTACAAGGTTGTGATTGCCGTAATCAAATCCGGCACCGCGGACGCGGCGTTTGGTCCAGCGCGGCCCAGCGCGTTGGCGGCTTCGCGGCGGATATTCGTGTTGGCGCTGGTCAGGGCCGCGCGGAGTGGATCGACCGCTGACTTTGGAATCTCCGCGACCGTACCGATCAGTTCCGCGGCCAGCCGCGCGATCTCCGCGTCGTCGTGAGTGAGCAGCTTCGCCAGCGCAGTGGGATCGGGGACGCCCAGCACTCGAAGTGCATCGAACGCGGCTCCGCGCACGTTCGCGTCGGTGTCGGTGCAGAGTTTCTGCACATCGGGAGCGAGTGAAACCCCGACCGTTCCCAACTGGCCGATGGTGTAGATGGTGTGTTCGCGAATGACGGGCGACTTGTCGGCCAGTTCCGCGCGGAGTATGGGCACTCCTTTCTCCTTGAGTAGCGCCTCGCCCTTTTTCCCGCACTGAAGCAGAGTGAGCGCCGCGGCTTCTCGTGTGCTGTTAATCTGGTTGGTGAGTGTTCGGCCAGCACCGGCCGTGCCCTTGTCCTTGAGCAATTCTACCAGCGCGGGCAACACCTCCGGGTCGTCCTCCGCCAGCCAGGAGAGATCCTCGACGGCGGCTCGCTTTGCTTCTTGATTGTTGGTCTTGAGCTTGGCGAAGTGCGCGTTGCGTGCGGTCAGAGCAGGATCTTGAGGAGCCTCTCCTCCGGGCGTCTCGCCGTTGGCGGGAGCCGGGTCGGGCTTTTTCCCACAACCAGCAGTGAGCGAAAAGCCGATCCCGATGACCAGCGCAAAGAGTGCGAATCGGCTCATGATGAGCAGGTGAGTTAAAGGGGAAGTGCGAGCGACTGCTTGTATCCTACCTCCTGGAATGAAGACGAGCCAGAAAAGTAGTTGGCATTCGCGGGGTGCCGTTCTGAAAGACAACGGCTCACGGGTGCCTGTTAGTAGAGCGCCTGAGCTAAACAGTCACACGCTTGAGATTGGGAGGCGTTTGAAAGACCCCTCACCCGCCGCTTATCGCGAAGCAGTTGCTTCGCGGCGGCGACCTCTCCCCGCTCAAGCGGGGCGAAGTGGGGTTGTTGCCATTTCGCGAAGCTACTCGACACTGCAAGCGCTCACACCTCTCCCCGCTCAAGCGGGGAGAGGTCGCCGTAGACTGACGCAAGGCGTCAGTCGTCACGGCGGGTGAGGGGTCTGAAAAACTCCCCAAACACCTCTCGCTCACCGTGTGACTTTTGAGCGTCGACGCTCGACTACTCTGAAAGAAGGGTTCAGTCATTAGCAACACGATGGAAGAGCGAGAACGGGTCACGCAAGAGAATCGTCCGCCCCAGGCGACGGGCGTGCGGCGGCTACTCTACGTCGGCGCGGGGTCTGTGTGCGTCGGGCTGGCGTATCTCGGTGTGCTATTGCCTGGCTTGCCAACAACACCGTGGCTTCTGCTGGCGGGCTACTGCTTTGCTCGTTCATCGCCGAGACTGGATCGCTGGCTGAAGCGCTCTCCGGTGTTCGGGAAGCTCCTGCGCGAGTGGGAGGAGCATCGCGGAATGCGCTGGCCGGTGAAGGTGTTCGCGGTGGTGCTTGTGATGAGTGTTGTGAGCCTGAGCATTGTCTTTGGCACAATGCCGGTCTGGTTGAAGTGGGTAATCGGTGGCCTTGCGTGTGTCGGCGTGTGCGTGATCGTGTTTGTAGTGCCGACGATCAAGAGCAAGCCTTGCCGATGAGCGCGGTTCATTCGACATCAGCGCCAGTCGAGGTCCGAGAGGGCCATGCCCGAATCGTGGTGGATGACTTTGGGAGACTTCTCTGGCGGCTCCGCGACCACAGCGAACAGCTGTGAGATTCCCCGGGTGCCGGCGTCCACCGGCTCAACTCTACTTGGTCCGGACCGCCCCGGTCCATCGACGAGTTGCGAAAAAAGTGCCCGAAATGCGATCAGTCGCAGTGGCACTCGGCCCTGACCTTCGGAGAGCTTGTGGGGCTTGGAAGCTATGGTGTTGGGGTTGTGTCTGGGTGTATCCTCGGTTCGACCGTGGGCACTGTCGCCCGCGACAAGCAACAGAGGAGGGCGACCGATGCCGCGGAAAGGTGGAGTGTTGGAAGGACTGTCAACTTGGGCGACTCGCTGGGCTGGAAGTTCGTGGGCGTTCGGTGTGGCTGTTGGAGTGATTCTCACCTGGCTTGTCACTGGCCCGTTCTTCGGCTTCTCGGATACGTGGCAACTGGTGATTAACACCGGGACCACGATCATCACCTTCCTCATGGTGTTTTTGATTCAGCGGACGCAGAACAAGGAATCGATGGCGATTCACTTGAAGTTGAACGAACTGGTGGCCGCGATTCGGGGCGCAAGCAACCGGTTGATTAACGTCGAGGATCTCACCGAGGAGGAGGTGGGCATTCTGCACCAACACTACGCGAAGCTCGTCGAACTGGCCAAGAAGGATCTGCGCTTGACCGAATCACATTCGATCGAGGACGCGGAGGAAGATCACGCCCGGAAACTCGCCGCTCAGCGGGAGGAACCCGAGGACGACACCGAGGATTGATTCCCGGTCAATCGAACAGGCCCGGTTGCGGCTTTTCTTCGGGCTTGGGTCGGGGAGGAATCTTGCCGAGTACGGTATAAGCGCGCGGCATTGCCACCCGACCGCGCGGGGAGCGGGTGATGTACTGCTCGCGAAGCAGGTAAGGTTCGATCTCATCCGAAAGCGTGTCACTCGCAAGGTTGATGGTCGCCGCGAGAGCTTCCACACCGGTTGGCCCACCAGCGTAGAGGTCGATGAGCGTTTCCAGATACTTGCGGTCGTTCTTGTCGAGTCCTTCTCGATCCACTTCAGCCTTGTCGAGCGCGTCGCGGGCAATGTCTTCCGTGATCTTGCCGTCATGCAAAGCGGCTGCGAAGTTTCGAGTCCAGTAGAGCCGTGAGTTGGCGACTCGCGGAGTTCCGCGGCTCCGTTGAGCCAGTTCCAGAGCCGCGGCATCGGTGATGGGCGTGTTGAGCTTCGCGGAGTTGATGCGCACAATTTGCGCTAATTCCTCGACGCTGTAAAACTCCAGGTGTTCGTGCATCTTGAAGCGGTCGCGCATCGGGCTGCTTAACATTCCGCTGCGAGTCGTTGCACCGATGAGCGTGAAGCGTTTGAGGTTCATCGAGATGGTGCGCGCGCTCATTCCTTCGCCGAGCACGATGTCGATGCGGAAATCTTCCATCGCGGGGTAGATGAACTCTTCCACGACGCGCGGCATGCGGTGGATCTCGTCGATGAACAGCACCGAGCCTTCCTCGAGATTGGTGAGGAACGGCAGCAGGTCCGCGGGCTTGGAGAGAGCTGGGCCGCTTGTTAACTGGATCGATGTGCCGAGTTCGTTCGGAAGCACGGTTGCGAACGTGGTCTTGCCAAGCCCCGGCGGGCCGTCGAAGAGAATGTGGCCGAGCGGTTCTTTCAACTTCTTCGACGCGCACACGGCGATCTCCAGCCGCTCCGCGACCTTCCTCTGACCGATGACTTCTTTCAGCAACTTCGGCCGCAGTGCCGCATCGTGCTTTTGCACTTCGTCAGCCGGAACGGTGGTAATGACTTTCTCGCGGGCCATCGTGTGTTCCTGTCGAGGCTGACCGCTCCCTTGCGGTCGCGGCTCGGTGTTGAGTTGCGAGCCGCGACCGCAAGGAAGTGGTGATTAATGTCACTTCTTCTG
>JAKEEV010001207.1 GCA_022616395.1 Planctomycetia bacterium
CAGCATCCTCACGTATTCCTGCTTCTCCGCGACGGTATATTTCGCTCAGGCACCGTGGCAGTTTGCGTTTTTGTGGTTTCTTGCTTGCCTGGGTGTTGGGGGAATGTGGCCCAATGGTGTCGCGCTGGTCGCGGAGGCGTGGGCGAACATGTCGCGGCCCGTTACGGCAGGGGTGATAGGCACATCCGCCAACATCGGTATCTTCTTATTCGCGACGCTGGCGAAAGTAGAACCGATAACGCCCGATCACTGGCGCTGGGCGATGCTTGTTGGAGCTGCTCCGATTGTGTTGGGGCTAGTCGCGCTCTTCGCGGTGCCGGAATCCCCGCGCTGGCTTGCCACGCATGGCACGCAACCCGAAAGCGCCTCGGCGAGCGTCTCCACCGGCGATGTCTTTCGGCCTCCGATGTTGTGGGTTACTCTGGTTGGTATCATCCTGGCAACAACGCCAGTCATTGGCGGTTGGGGAACGGCGAACTGGATGACTCCGTGGGCGGAGAAAGTCGGTAGCGCGGAATTACGCGCGGATGTCCTCCAAACACGCGCGCTGACGGGCATCGTGGGTAGCCTGCTCGGTGGCTGGATCGCAAGCACGATTGGAAGACGAACGACATACTTCCTCGTGAGCCTCTCGTCGCTGTTGATCGCGCAGTACGTATTCCGCTTCCTCATGCCAACTGACCGGTGGTTTTTGTTCTGGGTCGCGGCTCTGGGTTTCGTGAGCGGGATATTCTTCGGCTGGTTGCCGCTGTGCTTGCCGGAGTTATTCCCGACGCGCGTTCGCTCGACTGGTGCTGGAGTGAGCTTTAACTTCGGTCGAATCGCGACCGCGGTCACGCTCTTCGCCAGTGGAGCGCTGATGGGTTACTTTAGTGGCGACTACGCTCTGATTGGTCGGCTAACGAGTTGCTTCTTCCTCCTGGGTCTGATCGCGATCCTCTTCGCTCCGGACACAAGCAAGAAGCAACTCGCGGACTGACTCAATTGTCTTTCGTTGGAGTCCCGGCTTCAGCCGGTCTTCGTTCAGACCGCTTCAGGCGCGACTCCAACCGAAAACATCTGCACCGGAGGCTGCTGTGGTTCGTTTTCTCTCCGTGCTTGTCCTGCTGATGCTTCCTCTGGTCGCGCGAGGCGCGGAGCTGGACCCGAAGCAGCCATACTCCGCCACACGCGCGGAACCTGTGACTTACCATGTGGACTTCCGCGTGATTGTCACAGCCCCACAAGGAACGAAGCAGCTCCGCGTGTGGGTGCCGGTTCCGCCTTCGGATCGCGCTCAGGAAGTGAAGCCGACCGGCTTCGAGACGTTTCCCGTCAATGTGAAACCCGCGATGCACACCGAACGAGAGTTCGGCAACACATTCGCTTACTTTGAGTTCGCCAACCCGCAAGGCGCTCAGATCATCACGCACACTTTCCGCGCGACAGTTTGGGAGTTGAACTGGGACGTCGACCCGGCGAAGGTGATGCGTGTCGAGAAGTGGCCCGCGTCGTTCGATCCGTATCGCAGGAGCGAATCGCAAGTTGTCGTGAACGAGAAGTTCAAGAAACTGGCAAACGAGATCGCGGGGAACAAGCCGAATCCCGCGGCGGAACTGCGCGAGATTCTCTCGTGGACGCACAAAAACCTGACCTACGACCACTCGAACGCTTCCCTTGTTGGGAGTGCGGAACATGCATTCAGCAAGAAACGGGGTGACTGTAGCGATTATCACGGGCTGTGCGCCAGCCTCGGCCGGTCGCTTGGTTTGCCCACGCGCGTCACTTATGGGCTACACTTGTTCCCGAAGAACCTGCCCGGCCACTGCAAGCTGGAAGCATTCCTTCCTCCGTATGGCTGGGTGAGCTTCGATGTCTCCGAAACTCAGCGACTCATCAAGCTCATAGAAGCCAGCCCCGACCTGAAACCAGCCGAGAAAGTCGAACTGGCGAAGTCCGCGACCGAGCGACTTCGCAAAGGATTCCGAGACAACACCTGGCTCATGCACTCCAAGGGCACCGATTACGAACTTGCGCCGAAGGCAAGCCAGAAGGTGCCGCTGGTCGCATCCATCTTCGCGGAGGCGGATGGGAAGGCGCTCCCCTTGCCCGACCCGGCGGACCCGAAGAAGAACGAGTTCGCGTGGATGACCGCCCACAAGTTCACTCCCAACCGCGAAGTGTCTTACCCCTTCCGCGAATGGAAGAAAAAGTAGGACAGGCTCCCAGCCTGTCTCTGTTTGTAGGACAGGCATCTTGCCTGTCATTGCTTCGGACAGGCAAGATGCCTGTCCTACAGAAACCGAGCCACCAATGCGCACCCTCTCCTTCGTGTTCGCCTTCACCTGCACCCTCGCACTTTCGCGCGCTGCGGACTGGCCGCAGTATCGCGGAGCCAACCGCGATGATGTTTCAACCGAAACTGGTCTGCTCAAGGAATGGCCGAAGGGGGGCCCTCCGCTGGCGGGGACGTTCGAGGCCGCCGGTGTGGGTTATTCTCCTCCCGCGGTCGTGGGTGATCGTGTGTATCTGACGGGCGGACGCGAAGACAAGGAGTTTCTCATAGCGCTTGACATCAAGGCACCCAAAGCCGGCGCGGTGAAGGAACTCTGGGCCGCGGAGATCGGCCCGACCTTCCGCTGGAAGGGAAATAGCTGGAGCGCTGGGCCAAGCGCTTCGCCCACCGTGGACGGAGAACTGATTTTCGCGCTCGGCGGCAACGGCGACCTCATCTGTGTGGACAAGACCGGCAAGGAGAAGTGGAGAGCGAATCTGCCGAAGGATCTGGAAGGACAGGTGAACCCGATTGGAGGAGGGCCGAAGAATCTCGGTTGGGGATTTACTGGTTCGCCTCTCGTCGATGGCGAGAAGCTCATCCTCGCGCCCGGAGGACCGAAAGGCACGCTCGCTGCGCTCGACAAGAAGACCGGCCGCGTGATCTGGCGCAGCACCGAACTGACCGATCAGTCCGCGTACACTTCTCCCATGCTCGCCACGATTGGCGAAGTGAAACAATATGTGATTCTCACCAACCAGGGGCTTGCGGGCGTGTCGGCGAAGGATGGGAAGTTGCTCTGGAGCCATCGTCGAAAGCCCGCGTATGGCACGGAGGTCGTCAACACGCCACTGATTCGCGACGGGCTAATTTACACCACGGTCGCGGCCGGTAATGGCGGGTGTGAGGTGGTGAAGGTCGAGAAGGCCGGGGACAAGTTCAAGGTCACGCGCGTTTGGGGCAACAAGGATTTGATGAATCATCACGGCAACGTTGTCTTGGTCGGCGGGCACGTTTATGGGAACGCGCAAGGGGCCGGGTGGGTGTGTCAGGACTTCAAAACGGGCGAAGTTGTCTGGTCGGAACGGAAGAAACTCGCCGCGGGCGCGATCACGTTCGCGGACGGTCGCCTCTATTGCTTCGCGGAGAATGACGGGACGACCGCGTTGATCGAAGCGAGCGCGGATGGGTGGAAAGAAACAGGCCGGTTGAAGTTGCCCAAGTCATCGAAGCAGCGCCAGCCGCAAGGGAGAATCTGGACTCCGCCGGTAGTTGCCAACGGCAAGTTATATCTTCGCGATCAAGAGTTTCTCTTCTGCTTCGATGTGAAGGGGAAGTAGAGAGCAAACCCAACCGGCTCACGCTGGCGGTTCGACAAGCCACAAGCAACCCAGTTGGCCACCGGCTCGACGAAGCCCCGTCGAACCGCCGGCGTGAGCCGACTGGGTTGAAACCCGGAGTCCGCCATGAACCCAGTTCGCCCGTTCGCATTGTGTGTCGCGCTCCTTGCGCTTGCGCTCGGCACTGCAACTTCATCGCGCGCCGCGGATGATCCTCCTCCGAAGGGTCAGCGAGTGTTCTCCGCGGGTCACAGCTTTCATGTCTTCATGCCCGCGATCCTCACCGACATGGCCAGGTCCGCGGGGATCAAGAACCACACCCAAGTTGGCATCTCATCCCTCGGCGGCTCACGCACAATTCGGCACTGGAATCTGCCCGACGACAAAAACAAGACAAAGATCGCACTCAAGGAAGGGAAGGTCGATGTGCTGACGCTCTCGCCGATCTTCCACCCGGATGAAGGCATCGACAACTTCACCAAACTTGGTCTCGAACACAACGAGCAACTTCGCGTGCTGGTTCAGGCGTTCTGGCTGCCGTTCGATGTCTACGATGTGAACTATCAGAAGAAGAGGCCCGAAAGAGTGGACCGGAACACGCGCACCGTCGAGCAGATGAAGACAATTCACGCCGAGTATTTCACTTCCGTAGACGATCAGGTGCAAGCGCTCAACAAGAAGCACGGCAAGCGCGTGGTGTTCATTGTTCCCGTCGGGCAGGCCGCGATTCTGTTGCGCGGAAAGATCATCGAGGGTAAGGCACCGGGGCTGAAGTCGCAGGAGGACTTGTTCCGTGACGCCATCGGCCACGCGCACCCACCGCTTCAGGTATTGACAGCGTACTGTCACTTCGCGGTGATCTATCGCAGAAGCCCTGTCGGTTTGAGTGTGCCCGTGGTGCTCAAGAACGCGAAGAATCCGGACTGGAATGAGAAACTCAACACGCTCTTACAAGAGTTGGCCTGGGAAGCGGTGACCTCGCATCCGCTCAGCGGGGTGAAGGCCAAGAAGAACCCGTGAGGTTTTCCGAGCCGTGTTCACGAGAGATTGGCACGCGTGCTGCATACACTCTATCGGGCGGGATAACCAATGTGGGTTGATTGGGCGACGACCCACAACGGATTATCCCGCCCATTTTCTATTCTGCCCTGCAAAATCAGCGATTGCTTCGCCCGACGCTCACGCCAACCACATCCTCAAACCGCCCCAGAGTTGTTTATTGCGCACGTTGGTTCCCACTCTGAGCAACTCACTTCCCAATCCAGCGCGTTGAGTTTCTTGCGGAACCTCAAATAATTGCTTCGCGCACACCGGACGAACACCACCTCCTGCTGCGCTGGGAACACCAAAGACAGTGCCGCTCGGCAAGCGGCACCTACTTTTCTGACGGTTTCTCCGCCTCCGCCGGTTGTCCATTTTCCGGGGCAGATTCCTTTCCGTCGGCGGGCTTCCCGTTATCGGTCGGTGTGTCCGCCAGCGCTGATGCTTCGGCCGTCGCTGTCGCGTCTGGCTTCGCGACTGGCGTGTCTGGTTCGCCCGGAGCGTGGAAGTCCGGCGGAGGAGGCTTGGGCGGACCGTTCTTCAATTCAATCAATGACTGAATCGCGACGTAGAACACCGGCACGAAGAACACCGCGAGCACGGTTGATGTAATCATCCCTCCGCACACGGCAGTTCCGAGTGACTGCCGACTCGCTGCACCCGCGCCGGTTGCGAAGACCAGCGGCAACACACCCAGAATGAACGCGAAGCTCGTCATGATGATCGGTCGGAATCGCATGCGCGCCGCATCGATAGCAGCCTGATGAATCGGCCGACCGGCCAGACGCAATTCGCGCGCGAACTCCACGATCAGAATCGCGTTCTTGCTCGCCAGAGCGATGATGAGCACAACGCCAATCTGCGTGTAGATGTTGTTGTCCATGCTGTTGATGGACGGAACGAGATTGTGTAACCCCGCGCGAAGGTTGACCGCCGCAACGACACCGAGCAAGCCGAGAGGCACAACGAGAATCACCGCCAGAGGCAAGAGCCAGCTCTCGTAGAGTGCCGCGAGTACCAGATAGACCAACAGTACGGCCAGCGCGAAGACGATGTACGATTCGGTGATGGGCTTGCCGAACATGCTGAACGCTTCCCCGCTGACGCGCTTCTCCTGATACGAAAGGCCGGTCCACTCGAAACCCATCGTCGGGGGAAGTTCCTGGGCGGCGACTTCTTCCATGACCGCAATCGCTTCACCGGCACTCACGCCTTGCTTCGCCAGCCCCGGAATCTGAGCGGTCGGGTAGAGGTTGTAGCGGATGATTGATTGCGGACCGAGTACGATCTCTGTCGCCAGGAGAGTGCCGAGTGGGACGCGCGGAACTGGTCGACGCGGACCGACGAACAGAGTTCCATCGGGGTTCACGTTGCTATCGCGACCAGACACTTCCAGCCGCCTGATGGTTTCCGTGTCCCCACGGAATCGAGCATCGGCTTGCACGCGCACCTGATAAGTGCGTCCGTACTTGTTGAAGTCGTTGACATAAACCGAACCGAGATTCGCCTGGAGCGTTTCAAAGATGTCGTCCACCTTCACGCCCATCTTCTCGGCCTTCTCGCGGTCAATTTCGAGGTAAATCTGCGGCACACCAGCCCGGAAGGTACTGACGGTTCGCGTCGGGTCGATCTCCGGATGCTTCCCGGCGGCCAGCGCAATCGCCTGCGCGCGTTCCTGAAGCACATCCGGCCCGACGCCTTCTCGATCTTCCACCTGCATCTGGAATCCACCGACGAAACCCAATCCCTGAATCGCGGGGGGAACGAATACAGCGATCCGAGCTTCTCGGAACTGCCCGAACTCTTTCTGCACTCGAGCAACGAGCGCATCCTGGGAGAGACTCGGATCCTTGCGGTACTTCCAGTCCTTCCACGACGCGAACGCGGTCGCGGTGTTCGGTGACGCGGTGCCGTCAAGGAATGAGAATCCACCGATCACGAACCAGTTCTCGATGCCGGGGGTGTCGCGGAGAATCGTGTTCATCCTGTCTGTCACTTCCCGCGTCCGGTCCACCGAGGCCGCGTCGGGGAGTTGAACCGCGATGAGTACGTACCCCTGATCTTCGGTCGGAAGGAAGCTGCTTGGTGTTTCCTGATACCACAAGATCGTGCCCACGGCTCCGGCCGCGAAGACAATCATCGCCAGCCACCAGACGCGAAGCACTCTCCGAACACCCCAGACGTATCCACGCGCGATCGGGTTGTAGATCGCATCGAACGCCCGCGCGAACCAGTTCTTCCTCTGCACGGGTTTGAGCCACACCGCGCACTGAGCGGGCTTGAGTGTCAGCGCGTTGATTGCGCTAATGAAGGCGGTCGCCGCGATTGTGAGCGCGAACTGCCGGTACATCTGCCCGGTGATTCCGCCAAGGAACGCGGTCGGGAGGAATACCGCCATGAGTACAAGCGTGATGGATATGACCGGCCCGGTGACTTCGTTCATCGCGCGGATGGTGGCGTCACGCGCGGAGAACCCATTCTCCATGTGATGCGAGGCGTTCTCGACGATCACAATGGCATCGTCCACCACGATCCCAATTGCGAGAATCAGCCCGAAGAGAGTCAGCAGGTTCACCGAGAACCCCATCAGCGGCATGAACGCGAACGCTCCGATGATGGTGACCGGAACCGTGGTCGCGGGCACGAAGAGCGCACGCCAGCTTTGGAGGAATACGAGGATGACGATGAGCACAAGCGCTCCGGCCTCGAAGAGCGTCAGGTAGACCTCGTTGATCGCGGCATCGACGAACTTGGTCGTGTCGAACGGGATGCTGTATTCCATTCCCGGAGGCAGGGTCGGCTTGATTCGCTCCATCGCGACGCGAACGCCCTTCGCGACTTCCAGAGCATTTGAACCGGGTAACTGAAAGATCAGAATGTTGGCCGAGGGGTGAGCACTGCGCGAAGCAAACGAGTCGTAGGATTGGCCGCCCAGATCGACATCGGCCACATCGCGCAAGTAGACCATCTGCCCCTCTGGACCGGACTTCACGATGATTCCGCGGAACTGTTCGGGGTCGGCGAGCCGGCCAAGCGTCGTTACGGTGTACTGGAAGCGCTGACCGGATGGATTCGGGGGCTGACCGACTTGCCCAGCCGCGACCTGCACATTTTGTCGGCGAAGCGCGTCGAGTACGTCTTCCGTGGTCAGTTGGCGAGCCGCGAGCTTGTCCGGGTCGAGCCAGATTCGCATCGAGTACGCGCCGACGCCCCGCACGACCACATCACCCACACCGGGCACTCGACTGAGTTCATCACGCAACTTGAGAGTCGCGTAGTTCGACATAAACAGAGCATCGTAAGCGCCCGGCAGTGTGTCCACGCGGCCGACATCAGAAAGCGGAATGCTCACTTGTCCGGGACGCAAAAGGGCAAGCCGGCGGAGCGTGTCTGCCCCGGCGGGGCCGGTGGAAGCGAAGTCTGCCGCAGCGAGAAGTCGATAGCACAGCGCCTGACCATTGGGGTGCGGTTCCGCACGAACCCCCGCGCTCTCGATGGTCGAGAGCACCTGTTCGGCAGTCACCGAACACCCGGCAAGAGCCGCAGGGTCGAGCGTTAAGTCGTATTTGTCCTTCGGTGCTGGTGCGGTGAGTGAAATGGCGAGAATAATGTTCGACGACTGCTTGCGAACGGTCACACCCTGTCGGCGGACTTCTTCCGGCAACTGCGCTTCAGCGCCCCGGAGTCGGTTTTGAACGAGAACCTGAGCATCATCCAGGTTCGTGCCGATTTCAAACGTGATCGTGAGCGTGTATCCGCCATCGGCAGAACTTGTGGAGGACATGTACATCATGTTCTCCACGCCGTTGATCTGTTGCTCAATGGGCGCGGCGACTGTCTCCGCGACGACTTTGGCGTTCGCGCCGGGGTAATTCGCGCTCACCTGAACGGTGGGCGGTGTGATCGGTGGATAGCGCTCGACCGGCAACCGATAGAGCGCGACCACGCCGAAGAGCACCGTCAGCACCGCGAGCACATTGGCGAACACCGGCCGGTCGATGAAGAAACGCGAAATCATGCCAGACCGAAGAGTAGGGAGTGGGTTGCTGTAGGACAGGCTGGAAGCCTGTCATTGCTCCAGACAGGCTGGAAGCCTGTCCTACTTCTGAGCCGGTGCGCCGACGGGCGGAAGCATGTTCCATTCCTCGGGAGTGACCGGAATGCCGGGCTTGATCTGGTGCAAGCCGTCGAGAATCACTCGATCCGTCGGCTGAAGTCCGACCGTGATCGCGACAACGGATTTCACCATTTTGCGAGTCGGGGCGGGCGGTTGACCTTCGGGAGGCGAAGTCGGTTTGGGATTCACCAGAACCCAACTCGGTGGTGCGACTCCCGGAGCCATCGGAGGAGCTTTCCACACGACTGCTCCGACAGTGACGATTCGCTTCTCAACCTTCCCGTCGGTATTCACAACGTACGTGAACCGCCCTTCCTGACCCGTTAGCAGGCAGTCTTCGGGCACGACCGTCTGGGGTCTGGGTTCGCTCCTGGGCACGCGGACGCGAGCATAGAGTCCGGGGTAGAGGAGGCGAATGTTATTTCGCAGGGGATTGGGGATTCGCCCGCGAATGCGAACGGTGCCGCTTGCGGTGTCCACGCGGTTCTCGCGGAAGTCGATCCGGCCGACGTGAGGATAGCCGTCTTCGCCCGCGACTCCAATCTCGACGGGAATCTGCCGGCTGGTTGGTTCCGGGCCTGGTGTGGTCATGAGTGAGCGCTGGAATGCGGTCAGGTCGCCTTCCGGGGCATCGAAGTAGATGAATATCTCGTCAACGCGCACGATGGTGGTAAGCAACGTGGGTCCGTCCTGGCCGACGAGGTTGCCAACATGGACGAGTGTGCGGCCGATTCTCCCGCCGATCATCGCGCGTATATCGGTGTGGGCCAACTGGAGTTCCATGGTGCGCAGATTTTGTTCCGCGGCGTCGACATTCGCGTCTGACGCGCTCTGTTGCGCTTCGGCCGAGGCGAGTTCAGCCTGTGCGACTTCCAGAGCGGCTTTCGCCTTGTCCTGGTCCGCTCTCCCGGCCGCGCCGCTACTGACCGCCAGGTTCACACGAGCCAGTTCCGCGTTCGCCAGCTTGATCTGAGCCTTCCAGTTGAGCACGTCGGCCTTCGCCTTCTTCACTTCAGCCTTTGCTTTGTCCAGGTCGGCTTTCGCTTTCTTTCGCGCGGTGTCGTATTCGCGCTGGTCGATCTTGTAGAGCGGGGCATTCTTCTCGACCTCGGTTCCTTCCCTGAACTCGATCGCGGTGAGATACCCGTGAACACGAGCGCGCACCTCCACGGACTCCGTCGCTTCCAGGTAGCCGTTGTAATGCCAGTAGTCACGCACCGGCGCAGTCACTGGCTGGAAGACGGTTACCTTCGGAGGCGGGGGAGTGGGAGGAGCGGTCTTCGCCCCGCGACAACCCACGACTCCCACGGCAACAGCAAGCAAGAGGACCGGACAGGCTCGGCGAAAGAGCATCGAGATTCTCCGTGCGAGCTTTGAACAGACCGGGCGCAAGCGCGCAGCGCGAGCGCCCGATCTTTAATAGTACCAGAGAAGGGCGGGCATCTTACGGGTCAGTTCTTCGGAGTAGTAGACGTTCGCTGGGTGCCGTTCTTCTGCTTTCTTCAGAGTAGTAGAGCGTCTGCGATAAAATGTCACGCGCTGGGCGCGAGGAGTTTGTGGAAGAAGAAAGCCCCCTCACCCGCCACTTTTCGCGAAGCGAAGCGCTTCGCGGCGGCGACCTCTCCCCAAACAGGAGGGGTTCGGGGACCCGGTGGGGGGTCCCCCGATTCCCAACAGAGCGGGGCGAGGGGTTGGGCGCTTACAGTTCCGATGAGCTACACGGAATGGGCAAAGCCCCCACCTCGCCCCGCTTTTGCGGGGAGAGGTCGCCGTAGACTGACGCGCTTCGCGTCAGTCGTTACGGCGGGTGAGGGGCTTCCGAACTCATCCCAATCCTGTGACTTTTAACGTAGACGCTCTACTACTCCGAGCGCTGATACGGGTGAGTTCACTTTTTGCCGCCCCACAATGGAGCAACGTTCCCCGTGTTCCACTTATCCCACGCGGCCTGGAGTTCCTTCACCTTGTCCGGTTGCGTCGCGGCAAGGTCGGACTTCTCGCCGATGTCGTCCACGAGGCTGTAGAGTCGAATGGGAGAAGGCCCTTTTCCACCCTCGGCCGCGGTGTCGTAGCGAACGAGTTTCCAGTCGCCCTTGCGAATCGCGAACTGCTGACCGAAGCGCCAGTAAAGCGCAGCGTGGGGCGCGGTTTTCATCTCCCCGGTCCAGTGTGGCAGTAGATTCACGCCATCGAGCTTCCAGTCGGCTTTCGGTTCGACACCAGCGGCAGCCAGAGCAGTTGGAAGGATGTCGATTTGAATCACCGGGTTGTCGTACAGTTTGTTTGCGGGTAACCGCGCGGGCCACTTCACAAAGAACGGGACTCGGATGCCGCCTTCAAGTGTCGTGCGCTTTGATCCGCGAAGTGGAGCGTTCACCGAACCGTTGATGGTCGTGCCCTGCATTGTTGGGCCGCCGTTATCGCTGACGAAGAAGATCAACGTGTTTTGTTCGAGCTTCTCGTCCTTGAGTTTCGCGAGCAGCTTGCCGATGGCTTCGTCCATCGCCCACATCATCGCGGCGTAGGTGCGTCGCGTGTTGTCCTTGATTGTCTCGAACTTCTTCAGTCCTCCTTCGGTGGCGTGCATCGGGGTGTGAACCGCGTTGAACGGGAGATAGAGGAAAAACGGCTTGGCCTTGTTCCTGTCCACGAACGCGACCGCCTCGCGCCCGAATGCATCCGTCAAATACTCAGTTTCATTGGCAGGCTTGGTGCCGCGCAGAATCGTCTCGGCTTTTCCCTTTGCGGGGAAATAAGAGTGCGCGCCACCGAGGAAGCCGAAGAACTCATCGAATCCGCGTTTCTGCGGATGGAACTTCTCGGCTGCTCCGAGATGCCACTTGCCAACCATGCCGGTGACATAGCCCGCGGCTTTCAGTCTGTCGGCGAGAGTTGTTTCGGTGAGAGGAAGCCCGATGTTCGCGCCACCGCCGGGGTTGAACTCGTGACCGAAGCGTGTCTGATACCGTCCGGTCAGTAACCCAGCGCGCGTCGGCGAACAGTACGGTCCACTGACATAACCATTCGTACACCGCACGCCGGCTTTCACCAGCGCGTCGAGGTTCGGCGTCGGGATGTCCTTGCAGCCGTGCGCGCCGACATCGGCATAGCCCATGTCATCGCCGACAATCACGATGATGTTCGGCTTCGCTTCGGCCGCATGAGCGAGCGGGGGGCTTACGCCCCCTGATGTGAACGCGAGGACCGCGCAGGAGAGAATAACGTTTCGGGTGTTCATGGTCACCTCTTGGATGGGGGAACTTCAGGAGGAACGGCCTTGTGCAACAGTTTCTTCGCCTCCGCGAGTGCATTCGCGTCCGGCGGAGCGTCAATCGCGTTGGTCAGTTCCAGTGGGTCGCGAGTGTGGTCGTAGAGTTCCGCGCCGAGTAACTTGCCGCTCTCCCAGTCGCGCCATTCGGTGTAACGAACTTTGTCCGTGCGGATGCTGTATCCCATCGCGTCTGGCACTTTTTTCTCGGTGCGGTCGTAGTACGCGGGTCGCGGATGTTGCGTGAATGCAGCGCGCTTCACGGTCTTCGTCGGGTCGTTGAGGACCGGAACGAGGCTCGTTCCTTCAAGCTTGGGAGCCGCGGGGAGTCCGCAAAGTTCATTGAGAGTGGGGAACAGATCGATCAACTCCACCAGAGCCTCACTCGTCTTCCCAGCGCTTGCGCTCTTCGGGGGACAGATGATAAGCGGCACGCGGGCGTCCCACTCGAAGCAGGACGTTTTCGCCCACAGCCCGTGTTCGCCGAGGTGATAGCCGTGATCGGCATGGAACACGATGATTGTGTTGTCGGTGAGCTTCTGAGAATCGAGCGCGGCGAGAACCTTGCCCACCTGCTCGTCCATGTAATTGATGTTGGCGAAGTAGCCGTGGCGAATTTCGCGAATCTCGTCTGCGGTGAAGTCAAATTGCTTCGGAGGTAGTCCGCGGAGTTCGCGGCCATCGTGAAAGGCGAGTTCGGGCGCGCCTTTGGGCCGGGCTGGGTCAAGAGCGGGAATCTTCAGCCGGTCGTAGCGATCCCAGTATTTCTTCGGCGCATTAAACGGAGCATGCGGCTTCCACATCCCGACCGCCAGGAAGAACGGCTTATCCTTGATCTCGCCCAGCACGCGAATCGCCTCCTCCGCGACTCGGCCGTCGTAATACGCGCCGTCCGGCACGTCCATCATCTCGCATCGAGGGGCTTTCGCGAGGTTTGGCGGAAGCGGGCCTTTGATCGCGGGCTTGTCGTCGCCGTGGGTGGCATAGTGAAGGAACTCATCAGCGCTCCACGACCGCGGATCGCCTTTCTCTTTTGTGTGCCAGTTGTGGAAAATCTTCCCGACGTTGCGCGTGATGTAGCCGTTCTCCTTGAACCACTGCGGAAGAGTCACCACATCCGGATTCTTGTCGCGAAAGTGAAAACCATTGGCCCACAGGTGGAGCGTGTCGGGGCGCCTACTCGTGAGGAACGAGGAGCGCGACGGATTGCACAGAGCTTGCTGGCAGTACGCGCGCTTGAAGAGCACTCCGCGTTTGGCGAGCTTGTCGAGGTTCGGGGAAAGCGCGGGGGAGCCGTAGCATCCGAGATCCCCGCGCAGGTCGTCGGCCACGATGAAGAGCACGTTCGGCTTCTCTGCGGCAGTGACCGTACTGGCGAGAAGCGTAACCGCGAGTAGAGGGAGAGTGAAACGCAACATGGTAAGGCCCCCAGAGCGAGATGGCCACATTCTGCGCTCTGGGAGTGACAGACTGAAGTGTTTTTTCCTTATCAGCCGTAACCGTATCGATGGATCACGTCTCCCCAGCGCTGCGTGATCTGTTCGCGCTCGGCGGGTGTCAGTTCATACTTGTTGGTTTCGTAACCGGCATTCTGGCGGAGATATTCCTCCACTCGCGGGCGCAGAGCGTCGAAGCCGTCAAGTTCCAGCCCGTCATACACCTTTCGTAACTCGCCCAGCGGGTCGCGGATCAACTCCTCATAGCGCAGTTCGTGGAAGCGGCCCGGTTTCAGAAGCGGGCGGGCTTCCTCCAGGCGGTCGTAGATCACGCGGAACTCGCGGAACACTTTCTCTTCAACGCCGGGCCACACGGGCTTCTGCAAGCCGTGATTGGCGGCCATCGACTTCCACAGATGCACCGTCGAGGGGAAGACAACATGGGGATCGCGGACAATGTGAACGAACCGCGCGTCCGGGAACAACTCCAACAGCGTCGGTATGCGCGCGGTGTGTGGAGGAGACTTCAGCACCAGTTGCTTGCCCGTTCGGACAGTCACTTCCTTCAGGAAGCGAACGAACAGTCGCTTCCACTTCGCCAACTCTGTTGCGCTCAAGCCACTCAGATCGAGCGCGCCGGGGTTGAGTGGCGGGCGATTGGGGAACGCGAAGTCGGTGTAAGTGGACGGCAGACCGAGCAGAGCAAGCGCGAACTCATCTTCCTGCGGACGCTCCCAGCCGAAGTGCATGTTGTCCATCGGCCGCTTGCTCGGCAGCATCCACTTGCAATAGCGCTTGAAAAAGTGATTCGTCAGCAGCGAATGGTTCGGATTGAAACAATCCTGCATGTCCGGGAAGCCGAAGCGCTCGTCTCGGATCAGGAACTCGTGGAGCAGCGTCGTGCCCGTGCGCCAGTGGCCGATCACGAAGATGGGATGCTTGTCGATCACCGTCCGGCAGACCTGGTTGCCAAAGCGCGCATTCAGCATCCAGCGCAGACCCGCGTTCATCACCGAACTGACCGACACAATCCCCGCGATGTACCAGTATCGAGGTTGAACCGCGAAGCCATTGTCGGCGAGCAAGCGCAGCCACGCGAAGCAGTCGCACCCTTCCCAGACTCGAGGCGACCACTGACGTTTGGTGCGCGCCTTCGGCGGAAGCGAAGCGGATGGCTGATCGGATGGTTCTTCAGGAGGAAGGTATTTCAGAGTTGGACGAGTTGGCTCGTCCTGAGAACGTGCGGGAGTTGCTACGGCCGCGTTCGGTGGCATCCTTCGCTCCTTCCACGACATCACAGAAGAACCCGTTGTATCAAGTTGAAGGAAAAACACTCGGAGCGGCAAGACCTCCGTGGTTGTTCTCCTCGGGCATTCCGGTTAGATTCAGGTAGAGGAAAACTCGTGCCAGGATGCGCTGATGGCGAAATCCAAACCCACTCCCGCTTCTCCTCCGCCTCCACCACCGGCTGAACCGGTCGCGTACACCGTTGTGGCCAGACGATACCGCCCCCAACAGTTCTCGGAACTCATCGGGCAAGAACACGTCGCCAGCGCGCTTGTCAACGCGCTGCAATCGGGCCGCGTTGCTCATGCCTACCTGTTCACTGGAGCGCGTGGAGTCGGGAAAACAAGCGCTGCGCGGATTCTTGCCAAAGCGCTCAATTGCGAACGCGGACCGACACCCACGCCCTGCGATAAGTGCGAGAGTTGCCTCTCAATCGCCACCGGAGAAGACCTCGACGTGTTGGAAATCGACGGCGCGAGCAATCGCAAGATCGAGGACATCCGCGACCTCCGCCAGAGCGTGAAGAACCGCCCACAGGGGCGCTACCGCATCTACATTATCGACGAAGTCCACATGCTCACAAAGGAGGCGTTCAATGCCCTCCTCAAAACCCTTGAAGAGCCGCCGCCACAGGTCAAGTTCATCTTCGCCACCACGGAAGTCGACAAACTCCCGATTACGATCCTCTCGCGATGCCAGCGATTCGACTTCGCGCATGTCGGGCCGGGGAAAATCTTCGATCAACTCAAACGGATCGTGGAGAGGGAAGGGCACCAGGCCGACGAGGAGGCTCTGAAACTCATTGCCCGCAGAGCCGCGGGTTCGATGCGCGATTCGCAATCGCTCCTCGACCAACTCCTCGCATCTTCATCCGGCAAGCTGACCACGGAGCATGTCAACGCGGTACTGGGAACCGCGGGCGATGATCGCGTGATCGATCTTGCTTCTGCGATTCTTACGGGAGATGCGAAAACCGCGCTCGATCTCATCACGGCCTGGGTGGAGCGCGGACTTCAGATCGGCGAACTGGTTGAGCAACTCATTGAATACTGGCGCTCGCTGATGCTGGTGAATTGCGGCGGGCCAGAAGTTCGCGAACTACCCGTCACGCCCAATCAACAAGAAGCGATCCTCAAGCAAGCGCCGGCCGTCTCGCTCGATACGATCCTCGCGGGTCTGGAAGTCTGGACCGCGACCAAAACGCGAATGCGCGGAAGCACACACACACAAGTGCTTCTGGAAATGGCCGTGGTGCGGTTGTGCAATCTGGGAGAGTTGCGTTCGGTCGGGCAGTTGATTCAGGCGCTCCGTCAGCCGGGAGCGCCACTGACTGTTCCTGCCGCAACAGCAGGCACCGCTCCCCCAACACGAACAACGAATGTGACCCCACCCGAAGCAGACCGCGCAAAAAAAAACGGCCCGATAACGCCCCGCGTTGAAACAACCAACACACACGCACCAAGCGAGTTGTCAACTCTTCCACTGACGGAATCAACATGGGAAGAAGTCTGGGCGCGGTGTCTTCGTTACGCGAATGAGAAGTTCCCGATCCTCGCAAAACACCTCAATTTCGCCAGTTCGTATGCAATTTGCGGACCAAACACACTGGTAATCCGCTTCCCTTCAAGCTATAGTCAAGCGTATGATGCCTGCGCAACGGACGGCGGAATCCAGAGAATCCAGGAGGCTCTGGCTCGGGTTACCGGACAAGCAATCTCGGTTCGCCTGGAGAAAGTCAACGAACCACCCCTGAAGACCGAGCCACCACCAACGGGACAATCTCTGGCGGAACGAAAGAAGGCGCTGATGGCCCTCCCGCTGTTGAAGAGAGCCAGCGAAGTTCTCGGCGCCCAGTTGTGGCACGATGACGGCGAGTTCAACCCGCGTGCCGCCCCGAACACAACCCCGAAGCCCAACCCCAACACCGAAGAGTGACACACGATGTTCAAGGAACTCGGAGCGATGATGAGTCTCCTGAAAAACCAGGGGAAGATTCAGGAGGAAGTCCAGAAGTTCCAGGCTCAGGTCGGCCAAATTACCGCTGAGGCAACCGCCGGTGGTGGATTGGTGACGGTGAAGGTCAACGGGAAACTGGAGGTTCAAACCGTTCGCCTCTCCGAAGAAGCGATGAAGCTCAACGACCGTGAGATGCTCGAAGACCTCATCGTCGCGGCCACCAACCAGGCGCTGAACAAGGTGCGTCAGCAACTCTCCGAGGAGAGCGCGAAAATGGCCGCCAACATTGGACTTCCGCCCGGAATGCTCGGCGGTGGGATTCCCGGAGTGGGCTGAGGAGGAAAGGAGTAGGCATTCGCTAGGTGCCGTTCTGAAAGACAAAGGCAACGGCACACGGCGTGTGCCTACTACTTTGAAGGAGTTCGGAGTGACCGAGCCGGTAGGAGTGATCGAGCGGCTGCTGGAGGAGCTAACGAAGCTGCCCGGCATCGGCCCCAAGAGCGCGGAGCGGATCGCGCACTTTCTGGCGGGCGATCGGCAGCACGCGGTTCGTCTGGCCGATGCGCTCCACTCGGTTGCCGATTCGGTTCGCCCTTGCCGCGAGTGCTTCAACCTGACCGACGGGGAGTTGTGCCCGGTCTGTTCCGATCCGAAGCGCGACGCGGGGCTGCTCTGTGTGGTCGAGACTCCACGAGACGTAAGTTCCTTCGAGCGCGCTGGTACCTTCCGGGGGCTGTATCACGTGCTCGGCGGTCGACTGGCTCCGCTTGAGGGGCTTGGTCCAGAACGACTGACTCTCACCGCGCTGGTCCAGCGTGTCAGGAAAGGCGGAGTTCGGGAAGTAATTCTTGCAACCAGTCCGACGCTCGAAGGTGATGGGACAGCGCTATTTGCGTCGAACTTGCTCGCTCCAACGGGAGTTACAGTGACCCGACTGGCGCGCGGCTTGCCTAGTGGAAGTTCTCTCGAACTCGCCAATGCGCAAATGCTGGCGGACGCGCTGGAAGGACGAAGGACGTTTTAGAACAACCGACTCGCGCACGCGAGCAACGCGAATGGCACTTACTCAGAGCAAGGGAACGGAGGTGCGCAATTTCGCGCACCTCGATGAATGACTGACTGACGAGACTTTCGCAGGTTTCGGAGAGGGAGCCGATGAGTGGAATGTCGCAGGGAATGTACCTTCAACCACGACAGATTCAGGCGCCGATCCTGGCTCCGCGCATGATTCAGTCGATGGAGGTGCTCCAACTTCCGATTGCCGATCTTCAAGCGAAGGTCGCCAAGGAGTTGCAAGAGAACCCGTTTTTGGAATTGAAGGAAAAGCACGGCGAGCAGGATGAGACCGCGCCGGACTTCGACCCGGATGCGCCCCTCAAGCACGATGAAACCGGCGACCTGGAATTCAATCGGCTTGAGGAACTCAACCGCGACTGGGACGATCACTTCAACGAGGAACATCGCGTCAGTCGAGGGGCGCTGGAAGAGGAAGGCGACCGCAAGCTCGAAGCGATGGCCAACATGCCCGACCGTCCGCGGTCGCTACAGGATTACCTCGCCGAACAGCTCGGAGAGATGGAACTGACCGATGAGCAGCGCAAACTCGCCCGCCACATCTGTACGTTCATCGACCGGACCGGTTACCTCGGTCAACGGTTGAAAGTTCGCAAAGATAAGGGGAAGAAAGAGCCGGAACCGGAGGAAGTGGAGGAGGACGAGGAACTCGACGAGGAGGAAAAGCTGGCTCGCAAGCAGAAGGAAGAAGAGAAGGAAGTTGAGATTTGCCGCTACGTCCCGCTGGCGGAAATCGCCTCGCTCTACGACGAGCCGGTGACTGTGGAGGAAGTCGAGGACACGCTCGTTCACGTTGTTCAGAAGCTTGAGCCAGCCGGCGTCGGAGCACGCGACCTGAAAGAGTGTTTGTTACTCCAGATCGAGCCGGACGCTCCACTGCGAGACACACTGCGGATTCTCATTCGCGACCACCTGGAAGATGTCGGCTACAACCGCATTCCGGTGATCCAGAAGTCCACGCGGTTGGACATCCCAACAATCCAGGCGGCCATCGAACAACTGCACCACCTCGATCCGAAGCCGGGGCTGAAGTTCAACGACAGCGGAACGCAATACGTGATGCCCGACGTGATCGTTGAGCGCGCGGACAACGATGACTACACCGTGCGGCTCACCGACGAATGGGTTCCGCGCATTCGCGTGAGCAAGCGCGTGGTGGAACTTTGCAAGCGACAGGATTTGAGCGACTCGGTGAAAGAGGAACTGCGCAAGAAGCTCCAGGCGGCCGACTGGCTGGTGAAGGCCATCGAACAGCGCCGAAATACGCTTCTGAAAGTGACAAAGGCCATCATCAACCATCAGCGCGCCTTCCTCGATCTTGGTCCCGAACACATTCAGCCGCTCAAGATGCAGCAGATCGCCGATCAGGTGAAGGTTCACGTCACCACGGTCAGCCGCGCGGTGGATGACAAGTGGGTCCAGACTCCCCGTGGTGTCTTCCCACTGAAGCGATTCTTTGGGGGAGGGAAGAAAAACGACCAGACCAACGAGGACGTTGCCTACGAGGTCATCAAGCAGAAACTCCTGGAACTGGTCTCCAACGAGGACAAGCTCAACCCGCTCTCCGATGAGGAACTCGTTACGAGGCTCAACGACGCGGGCTATCCGGTGAGACGTCGAACGGTGACCAAATACCGCAAGATGTTGAATATCCCGTCGAGCCGCCAGCGCAAGGACTGGTCGCTGACAAGCAGTTAGCGAAAGCTGTTGCACGCGAACATACAAAGACCACACGAAGAACCGCTTCGTGTGGTCTTTGCGTTTCCACACACCACTGGAACGATCCGAGGAACCTATGCCCATCGACCTCGCTGCCGAAGAAGCAACTATCCGTCTTGGCGGTGGTCAGAAGGCCATCGAACGCCAACACGAAAAGGGTCGGCTAACGGCTCGCGAACGCATTGCCAAACTTCTCGATTCTGAATCCGCTTGGATGGAACTGGGACTGTGGGCCGCGTGGAAGATGTATTCGGAATGGGGTGGCGCTCCTTCCGCGGGCGTTGTCACTGGTATTGGCACTGTGTCGGGGCGGAGCGCGATGATTATCGCCAACGACGCGACGGTGAAGGCCGGCGCGTTCTTCCCGATGACATGCAAGAAGGTTCTCCGCGCTCAACGAATCGCGATGGAGAATCGCCTGCCGCTGATCTACCTCGTCGATTCCGCGGGCGTGTTCCTTCCGCTTCAGGATGAAGTCTTTCCCGATGAAGACGATTTCGGCCGCATCTTCCGCAACAACGCCGTGATCTCGGCCGCGGGCATTCCTCAGTTCGCTGCGATCATGGGCAACTGTGTCGCGGGCGGCGGATATCTTCCTGTGCTCTGCGACACGTTACTGATGACCGAAGGGAGCGGGCTGTATCTCGCGGGACCGGCTCTGGTGAAGGCCGCCATCGGGCAAGTGGTGGATAGCGAATCGCTCGGTGGAGCAAAGATGCACGCTGCGATCAGCGGAACCATCGACTTCCGCGAACCGGATGACCAAACGTGCCTCGACCGATTGAAGAGATTGGTTGGGGGACTGGACGCGAAGTATGACACCAACGCGGTGAGCATCAGCTCACCGAGCGATAGCACGTTCGCGACCTTCACTCAGGCGGAGTATGAGGTGCGTGATCTTCTGAAGCTCTTGCTGGATAATGCTCCCTTCGACGAATACAAGGCCGATTACGGCCAGACGATGGTGTGCGGTTTCGGTCGACTTGGCGGCAAACCTGTTGGCGTTGTCGCGAACCAGAAGAAGCGCGTCAAGCCCGCTGAAGGCGCTCTTCAGTTTGGAGGCGTGATCTACGTGGACTCCGCGGACAAGGCCGCTCGCTTTGTGATGGACTGCAACCAGTTGCGGGTGCCAATCCTCTTCGTGCAGAACGTGAATGGATTCATGGTGGGGAAAGAATCCGAGCAGCAGGGGATAATCAAAGCCGGGGCAAAACTGGTCAATGCGATCTCCAACAGCGTCGTCCCCAAGCTCACGTTGATCACCGGCGGTTCGTATGGCGCGGGGAACTATGCCCTCTGCGGCAAGGCGTTCGATCCGCGCTTCATCTTCGCCTGGCCGACGGCTCAGTATGCAGTGATGGGCGGCAACCAGGCCGCAGGCACGCTTCTCGACATTCAGGTTCAGGCGCTCAAGCGCGCGGGCAAGGAGCCTGATGCGGCGGAACTCGCGGCCCTTCGCGACCGCGTGAAGGCCACTTACGACGAACAGACCGACATCCGCTATGCCGCGGCCCGGCTGTGGGTGGATGCAATTGTTCGCCCGGAAGAGAGCTGCGCGGCACTCGTCACCGCGATGGCGGTCGCGACTCGATTCGATGACGGCCGACCATTCAAGACTGGTGTGCTGCAAGTCTAATCGTCGGGTGAGCGTCCTTTTTGTCGGTAGCAACCCAGCCGGCTAACGCGATTCCACCGACATTCGAGACGCTCACCCCCTCCTCCCCCCACCCCCTGTCTTGTCCTCTTGGTGTTTTTCCCAGGATTTGTGGGGTTTGGTCACTTTGCGGTGCAAAGAGGTGGCCGTTATGGCC
>JAKEEV010000021.1 GCA_022616395.1 Planctomycetia bacterium
GCCAGAGGATCGAAGACTTCGGCGGCGAGGTGCGCTTTCTGACTCGCGTGGAAGATCTCACGTTCCTCGATGGCCGCTTGAGCGGAGTGAACACTTCTTCCGGCTTCATTCCCACTTCGGTTGTGGTGCTGGCAATCGGTCACAGCGCACGAGACACCTATCGAATGCTCGCGGAGCGCGGAGTGCCGATGACACCCAAGCCATTCCAGTTCGGAGTGCGGATCGAACACCGGCAAGAGGTCGTGAACGCGGTTCAGTTCGGCCCGCGACACGCTCACTTCGAGGAGTTGCTGGGCAACGCGGACTATTCGCTCATCGCCAGCGGAGCGCACGATCTGTTTACCTTCTGCATGTGTGCCGGCGGGTACATCATTCCGAGCGTTTCGCAAGCAGGCTTTTTCGGCACGAACGGTATGAGCCTCAGTAAGCGAGATTCTCCGTTCGCCAATAGCGGGCTTGTGGTGACGGTTCCCGTTGAAGAGTTCGGCTCAAGCGATGTACTCGCTGGCGTGCGCCTGCAAGAGAAGTATGAAGCGCGCGCATTCGAGTTAGGCAATCGCGATTCATACCGCGCCCCGGCTCAGCGCGCAACGGACTTCCTCGCGGCTCGCGTGTCGAAGGGCATTCCAGAAACGAGTTACCCGCGCGGGGTAAGCGCGTGCGATCTGCGCGAAGTGCTTCCTCCGCTCGTGGCGGAAGCAGTCAGTCACGGCTTACCTCAAATGGACCGGCGCTGGAACGGTCGATTCCTCGCGGACGCGGTACTCACCGGGCCAGAGTCGCGCGGAAGTTCTCCCGTTCGCATCGACCGCAACCCTGAGACGCGCGAATCGCCCGGTGTGCCGGGACTCTACCCAGTGGGCGAAGGAGCGGGCTTCGCGGGCGGGATTGTTTCCGCCGCGGTGGATGGCCTTCGCACCGCCCGTGCGATTGTGGCGAAGTATGTCCGGTGCGTGTGAATTGCGTTCACGGGATGTGAGATTTTCGTGAGCGCCCTTTCTTTCGAGTGGTGTTTGCGTTCTACTATCTGCGGGTCGGTCGCTCCTCTCCTCATCCCCTCGGATTGCCAACCCACTGGGAGTCCCGTCATGCCCGACAAACGACAGCAGCGTGGATTCACGCTCATTGAGCTTCTGGTTGTCATCGCGATCATCGCGATTCTGATTGGCTTGCTTCTGCCCGCCGTCCAGAAAGTTCGCGACGCGGCCGCTCGCATGCAGTGTCAGAACAACCTCAAACAGATCGGCTTGGGGCTGCACAACTACGAAAGCTCCAACGGCTTCTTCCCGCCGGCTTACTCGCTTCTTCTCTCGGCACCCAGCGCGACCTCCTGGGGCGTCTACTTGCTGCCGTACATCGAGCAGGACAACTTGTATAAGCAATACAACCTCACGGGCAACATCGGCTCCACCCCGAATCAGGCGGTTGTCTCGACGCACCTGAAGATCTTCCAGTGCCCGGCTTCGCCGAATCAGAACCGACTCTACACCGATGGGCCTGTTCCGGGCATGGCTTTTGTTCCAGTCCCTTCGTGGAATGTCACACTCACCTGGACCGCGTCCGCCGGTGACTACACCGTCACCACCGGAGTCCGCGAGGCAACTCTTAACTCGTGCTTCGCTGGAGGTGGAGGAGGAGACCGGGACGGAGCGCTGGAAGCACGCACACTGACAAACCCAACGGTTCCACTCACCGGCACCCGGATCATGGCCATCGCTGATGGCACCTCGAATACGATCGTGATCGGCGAACTCGCGGGCCGTCCGGCTCTCTATCGAGCTGGAAGACAGGTTGCGGCCAACCAACCGTTCCAGGGAGCGGGCTGGGGTGATGCGCTCAGCGGCGAGAACTGGTTCATCGGCTCGCTGTTCGACGGCACCGAACCCTCCACCGGCGGCCCGTGCGTCGTCAACTGCACCAACTCGCGCGGGCGCGGACTTTATAGCTTCCACACCAGCGTTGCGAACGTCGTCATGGGCGATGGCTCCGTCCGCTCCCTCAACTCGTCCATCAACCACTGCACGTTCGCCTTCATGGTGACCAAGAAGAAGGGCGACATCGTTCCCAACTAACTCTCTGCGGGGTCAGCACTAACTGGCCCCGTTCTCTTCCCTTCCTCAACGGAGCGAAGCCTCCGATGCGACAGCATGACTGGAGACGAACCGTTCGCGGACTGTTCGGGATCGTCCTCGCTGCCTTCGTTGGCCTTCTGGCCGGCTGTGGAAAGCGCGGGTGGCTGGAAACGTACCCCGTCAAGGGGACCATTCTCGTGGACGGCAAGCCCGCCAAGGACGTGATGATCTCGTTCCATCCGAAAGAAATAACGGGTGATAAGCCATACGTACCCACCGGCCAGACCGACGAGAAGGGCGAGTTCAATCTCTCCACATTTGTGACGAGCGATGGAGCACCGGCCGGCGAGTACGATGTCACTGTCGTCTGGCCGGAGCGCTACAACCCGATCTCGACACTCTGGGAGGGTGACAAGCTCAACAAACAGTATGCCGACAAGACAAAGACGACGTTGCGAGTGACCGTCGAGAAACAACCGCAGCAGTTGCCTCCGTTCGAGCTGACGAGCGGCTCCAAGAAGTGACCGTCAAGGGAGTAATCGCCGCGAAGTGAATCCGCTCACCAATCTCCCCTCGGAACACCACACCTGACTGACCAGTCCGCGAAGGTTTGATGAACTCCCGGTAAATCCTTGCGATTGCTCCTCGGAGGGATATTCTCACCCCATCCCTCTTCGCAGGAGTCTGCCATGCGTCAATTCTTTCTCGGAATCGCCACCGCCGGCGCTCTGGTCGGCGTGGTCGCTCTGTCTCGTTCGGAGTCGTCGGTCGGGGCGCGACTCGCACCCGACAACGAGTTGAAGATCGAAAGCGGAGACAAGAACCCCTGGACCTCGCTCAAACTCAACAATGATCCCGACCAGTTCCAGTTCGCGGTCGTCTCCGACCGCACCGGCGGGCATCGAGACAAGATCTTCTCGCAAGCCGTGGCTCGCGTGAATCTCCTTCAACCAGAATTTGTGATGTCGGTGGGTGATCTCATCGAGGGGTACACGACGAAGGAAGAGACGATCAAGAAGGAGTGGGACGAGTTCGACAATTACACCAAGCGTTTCGAGATGCCGTTCTTCTATGTGCCCGGCAACCACGACCTGACGAACAAGACGATGGTGACCAAGTGGGGCGAGCGCTACGGCAAGCGCTACTATCACTTCACGTACAAGAACGTGCTGTTCCTCTGCCTGTGTTCGGAGAACCCGCCCGATATGGGAACCATCGACAAGGAACAACAGGAGTGGGTCTCGAGGACACTGGAAGCCAACAAGGATGTTCGCTGGACGTTTGTTTTCTTACACAAACCGATCTGGACCGCGAAGGATCTCGACAAGAACGGCTGGGGCGCTGTGGAGAAATCGCTGGCGGGTCGAAAGTACAACGTCTTCTGTGGACACGTTCACCGATACCAGCGCTTTGAGCGCAACGGAATGCAATACTACCAGCTCGCGACCACCGGAGGAGGAAGCAAGCTGCGTGGAGTCGAGTACGGTGAGTTCGATCATGTCGCGTGGATCACGATGAAGCAGGACGCTCCGCTGATCGCCAATGTGATGCTCGACGGCATCCTTCCTCACGATCTGAAGACGCCCGAAAGCGATGAGAAGGGCGTACCTGTCAAGAAGAAGCCGACGTTCCCGGTATCGGGCACAATCACGCTCTCCGGTACACCGGTGCCGGGAGCAACAGTCGCGCTCCACACCTACAACGCCGAGAGGAAAGTCTACACTCGCGTGGCGGACGGTCGAACAGACGAAGTGGGCCGATTCCAGTTAACGACCTACGCGAAGTTCGATGGCGTCCCGGCCGGCGACTACATCGTGACGGTGACCGGTGGGGAGAAGTCCACGATCCCGGAGATGTACACCGCGCCCGCGAAGTCCCCGCTGAAGGTTCCCATCCGCGAAACGCCCAACACGCTCTTGCTGGATTTGATTGGGAAGTGATTGAGTTATGAAGAAACTTCGCCCATTCAAAGAGCCACTCCCGCATTGGTCGCGGTGAGCAACCAGGTGCGGGAGGTTCGGAAGTCAGGTTCTCAGAACAATATCACCAGCCCCGGCGGACATCTCCGCCGGGAGCACGTTGCACATCCAATCCCGTTGTCAGTCCGCCTTCTTCGCGTCGATGCTGACGACGACCAGCTTGTCCTCCTTCTTCTCGATTTTCACCTTCACGGGCTGACCGGGTTTCAGGTCTGTGAGCTTGGCCGCTTTCCCGTCCAGGGTGATCTTGGCAGTCGCCGGAACGATGTGGCTGTGCTCGTTCTTTCCATCCTTGTCGGTCATGGTCAGCTTGCCGGCTTGGACCTTGACCACTTTCCCCTCGTGAGTACCCGGCTTGGGATCCTCAGCGAGGGCCGGCATTGCCCACACCGCCAACGCGACGACCGCCACCAATGCAAAGGTTCGCCGAATCATGTAGATACTCCTTGGTCCGGGCGAAACTTTCCGTGTCCGGATCAAACAGTGACCGGACGGGCGGAACCAAAGAGCAACTGAGATGCCATTGGCTGAGCGATCAGTCTTGCCTCGGGAGTGAAAGCACGACTGTTTTCCTTTGCGGGGTTACTTCCCAGCCAGCGTTCCGATGGCCTCGCGGGCGAGTTTGTCGCACTCCTCCTTGAACTCGGCTGCGTCCGGTGATTCCGCGAACGACCCGATGCCGGTTTTCTCACTGAGCAGCAGAGTGAGAAGCATTCCGAGCGGGCCGCTGGAGACGCTCCCTGTCTCGCCGTTGGCACCGCTTACGAACATGCGCTCCGGCACCAGCGGTTGCGCGCTGTTGGCAAACCGCTCGGCCAAGAGCGCCGCGGCGAACAATCGCGGGTCGCCATACGCGGCAACCTTCCGCAGCACGACGGCCGCTTCCGAGAGACCTACCTGGAGTGTCTTTTGCCCCTCACCGCGGCCGGCCAGCACCTTCTCCTTCGCGTGGGCCTCGGCGGTCAGCACCGTTTGCTCGGCCTGCCGTTTCGACCGGGCCAGTTCCGCCTCAGCGACCACCACCATCTGTTCGGACTGCTTGCGAGCGCGGGCCAGTTCCGCCTCTCCGCGGCTCTCGGCGATCTGAACCTCGGCCTTGGCGTTGGTCAGTTGCACCTGCACGGCGGCCTGAGCCTGGGCCTCGTTGAGCGTCCGCAGCTTCTCGGCCGCGGCGCGCTGGCGCTCGTAAGTTTCCAGTTGCTCGATGGATAACTGCCGCAGGCGCAGTTGCTCCAGAAGAGTTTCGATCTTGTTGTCACTCTCCGAAGCCACCGGCTTGCCGATGAGCACATCAACACATTCGATGTCGAACTCGCGGAAGCGGTTCCGCAGTTCAATTCGTGCTTCGTTCTGGATCTGGTCCCGCTCGTGCAGTAATTGCAGCATCGTCTTCTTGTGGGCCACGTCGCGGAAGAACGCACTGAGCATCGGGTCGATCGTCTGCGTGATGAGCTTCTTCACGTCCCCGAACCGCTGGATGACACTCGGTGCCCGCTGGTAGTCGATGTGAACCACCACCGAGAGCGGCAGAAGCGGTTCGTACGCATCCCGCGTTACGAGGTCGATGGATCGCAGAGCCTCATCAAACTTGTGAGCCTCGGTTTTGCCCGTGATCCAGTGCAGGACGAAATTTGTCGTCGGCACCAGAATCACCTGCCCGGCGTAGACGTTGAACGGGTACTTCCCCGGTCCGAGCGGCCGTTCCCACACGCCGCGTTCGCCATCCTGGACCCGTTCGCCGTGCCGGAAGGACGTGCCGGATACATCCCGCCCGGCCTTGCCTACGTAGCTCACGACAACCCCGACGTGACCGATGGGCACTACCGTCTTGGCGACCAGCTCCACCGACGCGAACCAGCGGTTGATGAAGTAGGTGCCGTCCGTGAGCGGCGCGTACTGCCGGCCGCGACGACCGGCGGCTTTCAGGAATGCTTCAGGGTCCTGGTAGTTGTTGTGATAGCTGGCACCGTCGGGTTCGGTGCCCACGGCCGGGGCGATGATTTCTCCCGGAGGCAGACTCGGGCCATCGTGAACGGTGACGACGCCAATCAGGTCGTCGTGGACTTCCGTCTCGCCGATCCGGCTCGACCCGCCGATCACCACCGGCTGGAAGCCCGCGCAGCTCCTCAACTGTTCGTGCCACGCCTTGATCGCGTTCCGCTCCTGTGCATCGAGAAGATGTGGGAGACTGTACGCCCCGTTCTCGGTCATCACGACGAAGCACGCGGGGTTGATGGCGTAGACGCCTTCACGCAGGATGGCCCGCTGACGGCCCCGCTGCCCCTGGTCGGCTTCCTCATCGGTTTTCTGGAGGAACTTCTGCGCGTCCTGGAAGTTGTTGCACTCGACCACGCGGCCGAGCGTCTGGCTGGGCGGCAGGGGTTGGCCGTCGCGAGCGTAGACGTACCCGATCTGCCCTTGCGGGACCGTGACGAGCGGAGCGATGTGGATGCGGTATTGCCAGCGCCAGTATCCGAAGTGCAGCCCACCGCGCAGAAGCGTGGCCTGATAGCCGGCCTCTTCGTTGAGCGCGATGATGCGGCCATCCGTCACCGATCCTTTTGGCGACCAGAGCCTCTCGACGACCCCGACCTTGTCGTTGGGAATCACGCGAACTGTTGCCCACCAGAACACAAGCCCCAGGAACAAGAGGGCAAGGGCGATCAGCCCGTAAAGGAGGACACCCTCCGGGAGTTCCCCCGCGGCAAAGAGCGAGAACACGTTAGCACCGTGAGTGCGGAGAAGGGGCGCGATCGTCCGAGATGATTCGACGACTGTTGCCCGTTCAATTGGTGCGGAAGACGCTTCCGCGCCGGCCTGCGAGGTTAGCTGACGGGCTAGGGCTTGAACGTGCCCCGGTGAGTTTTCTTCTCACCTGCGCCCCAGAGAGCGTCTCTCGTCGCTCCCGGTGGGTCCCCCGCTCCCGCTTGTTGGAGCGGGATTCGGCTGCTACTAAGATTTTCGCACACCGTTGGGCGGAATTCAAATGAGATCGCCCGATCCGCCAGAAGTCATTGCTTCGTCGAGGAATACATCGCGACGTAAATGAGACGCAAGGCGCGATCCTCTCGGCCCGACGGCGCGGGAGATTGCTTTGCCCTTGTCCCGGCCGGGTCACTCCTGCATCGGGAGTGGAAGCTCCATCATCTTCCCGTTGCGGACGAACTTGACTTGCACCTTCTCGCCGGGCTTGCGTGTGCGCAGAGCGTAAGCGAGTAGATCGGTTTCGCGCGCGAAGTCGGTCTTGCCATCAAACGAGATGATGATGTCGCCCACGAGGAACCCGGCGTTCTTGGCGGCCGCGTGTGGACCGAACTGACCGACGTGCTTGGCTCGCAGTGCCATGCCGGTCTTCGGAACGCCCGCGGGGCGCTCCTGGACTTCTTCCAACAGCATTCCGCCAGTCGCCATCCGGCGCAGCGGCCACGCGCCGGACCGCCAGGAGATGTCATCGCGCTGACGCCAGCCTTTGGGAAGCGCGAAGACCAACTCGCCGGGCTTGCCGTCGCGAATCACTTCCGCCTTGATGGAGACTGCATCCGCGGGCGTGTTGTGCAGAATCCATTGCACGTCCGCGATGGAAAGTAGCGGCTGACCGTTCAGAGTCTTGATTTGGTCGCCGGGCTTGAAGCCGGACTTCTCCGCGGGCGAATCCTTCTCCACCTTCAGCACCGTGGCGCGTTCCTTCGGGTTGAGAATTAGCCCCTGTGATTTCGGATGCGGATACGGGAAGAGCACTTCTTCCGGCAGCGGTTCCTTCTTCTTGCGATGAATATCGCGCACCGCGTCTCCGATCTGGTGACAGTGGATGCAACTCGGCACGACCTTCCCCTTGTAGTCGAGTTCCGGGCCGTACTTGCCGAGCGTGGGGAACTTCTCCGGCACCGCGAAGAGCGGTTTGGGTCCTCGTTTGGCCGCGAGCGCATCCTTGTTCTTCGGATACTCGGCGTGCAGATCGAGAGCGCCTTGCATGGCCTTCGCAAGCCCATCAGTCGAGACATCCCCGACCCAGTTGGTTCGATGTGACCGCGTGCCGAAACGTCCGTAGATCGTCCCATCGGCATTCAAGAGAAACACCGCGAAGGACTGGTCGTAATCGAACTGGAAGATCGACAGATCGAGGTTGTTGGTCGAGACCACCCGCACGCGGACGAACTTTTCGAGCAGGGGACGCAGCGTGGGGTCTTTATCGACGAGGTTGTCGTCGAGTTTGACGCACTCCTCGCAGGGAATGCACCGCAGGGCAACGATGATGGGCTTGTTGTCCTTCTTCGCCTGCTCGAATGCTTTCGGAAGGTTGTTGTAAATCCAGAATCCGTCGGCTTCGACCTTCTTCTTGTCGTCTCGAACTTTATCCTCGCGCGTCGGTTTGGGTTGGGTGCTCGCGGGCGCGAAGAGCGGAAGCGCGAGTGTGGGTGCAAGCGCGATGGCGAGGATGGAGAGAATTCGGAGCACGGCATTTCCTCTTGAGTTTGGGTGAGCCGGAAACGAGCAGGAGAGCCACAAATCGCGGGGCAACGGAAAGCATGGTCGGTGGGTGGAATCGTTTTATTCCGGTGCGGGTTGGTTGGCCTGAATCGCGTCTGCAGATTCGCGAGGCAGACGCAGAGCTTGCCGGAGTACGGTTGCGATCCACTTCAGTTCGGTTTCGTCTCTACCAGTGAGCATGCCCACATACGATGTCTCCCCGGTGAAGATCTGAAGTTGCGGAAGCACGCGATTGTTCACCTTGATGCCGCTCGGCCCGCAAACGATGTCGAACAGGTCGTCGCGCGTCCAATCGCGTCTCTTCGACCTGAACGGACCAGCTTCAAACGTCAGCAACTGTTCGCCAACAACAGCCAGCACGACCCGCTTCCGGCCAATCTGAATGGAAATGAAAACCATTATCAACCCGATGAGCAGGAACACGATGCCGACCAGTTCCCCGCGAGGAGGTTGTGGATTCGGTTGAAGCAGCAATCGCTCGATCATCCCGACCACGACGGCTCCACCGACCAGAGTGAAGAACGTCCCCAGGACCGCCAGAGTGCCAGTTCCGCGGAAGATTCCCAGCGGAGGAACCGTCAGCGTGATTCCATCCGCATGCTGTTTCAGTTCCACACGTGTTCCCGTGGGCGGGTCGAGTACATCTCGGCTGGGGAGTGTCTCTTCTTCGACCACAACCGGAATCGGCGCGGGATCTGGTTCGAGCGGATCGAGCGTCAGCCGCTCTGCAAGCACCTCGGCGAGCGCTGAGAGTATCTCGCGCGGATAAGCGAATACGAGCCACACCTTTCGCACGCGGCCAATCTCAGCGCTGAGTTGCCACAACTGCTCTGAAGCGGGCTTGAGTTGACCGGTAGAGTCGCGAGTGGGGAGAAGTTCGGTCAGGATAAGTTTCCGGGCGGTGTTGGGCTTCAGTCGCCCCCAGCAGACGCGGAACCAGCCGGCTCGATCAAGCGCCCGCACTGCTCCGGAGTCGGTGACTTCAATTTCCGCTCGCCCGCACCAGATCGCAGCGGATAGACTCACGACCCAGTAACACCCACACGCCCACAGAAGCCCCACCAGAACGAAGAGTCCCCACGCCAATTCATCCAGCGGCCCTTGGGCGGCTCGTGTGATGAAGAAGTTGAACAGCAGACCCCAGACGACAACCGCGGGGATAATCGGCCCGACGACCAGCCACCTCCACGCGCCGAGCTGTCGACGCGGCAAGCGGTAGAGCTTCCCGTCGGCCAGTTCGATCACCTCGATTGGCGAATCTGCATCCACGAACTATCTCCGGGAAAGCACCTCTTAGCGATTGTCGCAGAAGAATCGTGGTCGTGCCAGCGTGCGACCGCTCCTTGCGAAGGGGTTGCGCGCTCGGTATCGTGACGGAGCTATTCGTGTGTCACCTTCGCCCAGTCACGCGATTGCGAGGTCTGAGGCAGAGGGTTACTCAGAGGTGATCGATGACTGCGATGCAAGTTCTGGTGTGCGCGTTGAGCACCTGTTTCGTCTCACCCGGAGGAGTCCGGGCCGATGAGAAACCCACAACCGAGGAGATTCTCAAGGAGGATCTCCGCAAGCTCCAGGGGAAGTGGGAGTACACCTTCAAAAACCCGGACGGGAAGGTCA
>JAKEEV010000170.1 GCA_022616395.1 Planctomycetia bacterium
ACGCGGTCACGGTCCACGCTCAGGAATACTTGCGGGTTGTTCGAGCGGAACGAACTGAACGCTGCGGGGATGCCTTCCATCGGATTCTTGCTCGCCTCGGTGGCCAACGCCCACGTCATGCCTTCAAGTGTCTCCGGCCCGAGGTTTCCGCGATCCTGAATCTGCATCTTGAATCCACCGGCGTTGCCCAACCCCAGAATTGGCGGAGCACCGAAAGCGGTGGCCGTTCCTCCGCGGATGTTGGCGAACTTGGCATTCAGGTCGCGCATGATGTCGTCCGCATGGCGCCCCTTGCGCTGCTCGAACGGCTTGAGAGGCACATAGATGCCTCCGTTGTTCGGGATGTTCGCGCTGGAGAAGATCGAGTATCCGCTGATCTGAACCGTGTGAGCAACGCCATCGGTCGACAGACACGCATCCGCCACCTGTTTCATCACCGCATCCGTCCGCTCGACCGATTCACCCGGAGGCAACTCCAGATTCACGACGAGATATCCTTGATCCTGTTGCGGAATGAACCCACTGGGCACTGTGCGGAAGCCGAGATAGGTCAACGCCAGCAGCCCGACATACACAACGAGAACGATTACGGTCCCTCGAATCAACCAACCTATCGAGCGGCCATAGAGTTTGGTTCCGCGCTCAAACGTCCAGTTAAACCCGCGGAACAACCACCACCCAAGCAGGTAGTGAAGCGCTTTATCGACCACGTCCTTCATCGCGTGGTGACTTCGCAATAGTAGCGGGCAAAGCGCTGGACTGAGCGTCAGCGAGTTAAAGGCGGAGATCACCGTACTCACGGCGATGGTCACCGCGAACTGCTTGAAGAATTGGCCGGTGAGTCCGGGAATGACCGCAGCCGGGACGAACACAGCACAAAGCACCAATGACACACCGATAATTGCCATCCCTACCTCGGACATGGCTTTTTTCGTTGCCTCCAGGGGAGTTAATCCCCGTGCGATGTGGTACTCGACCGCCTCGACGACCACAATCGCATCATCGACGACAATGCCGATGGCCAGCACCATACCGAACAGAGTGAGATTGTTGATCGAGTAGCCGAGCGCGAACATCACCGCGAGCGTACCCACAAGCGACACAGGGACCGCAATCATGGGAATGAGTGCTGCCCGCCAGTTCTGAAGGAACACAAGCACCACGATGAAGACGAGAATGATGGCCTCGATGAGCGTCTTGACCACCTCCTGAACGCTTGCGCGCACGAAGTCGGTCGGGTCGTAGACGATGTCGTACTCGATGCCGTCGGGCCAGTTGGGTGAAGCTCGCAGTTCCTTCATCTTCTCCTTGATGTCGCGAGCGGTGCTGAACGCGTTGCCTCCTGGAAGCTGGAACACCGGCAAGCCCACCGACGGGCGATTGTCCAGCGCGCTTGAAGAGTCGTAGCTCTTGGCTCCGAGTTCGACGCGGGCCACATCGCCCAGGCGTACCAGAGCTTCGCCCTTCGAACCTGTCTTCACCACGATGTCCTTGAACTGCTGCTCGGTCTTCAGTCGGCCGAGTGTGTTCACCACCAACTGCCGAGTTTGTCCGCGTGGTACTGGCGGCTGACCAATTTGCCCAGCGGCCACTTGCACATTCTGCTTGCGGATCGCGTCCACAACTTCCGAGGGCACCAGATTCAGGTCGGTCATCTTCTCCGGGTCGAGCCACACGCGCATGGCGTAGTCGCGGTTGCCGAACATGAACACATCGCCGACGCCGTCGATGCGGGCCAACTCGTCCTTCACCTGGAGGTTCGCGTGACTGCTGACGGCCAGTTGCTGCTCGAACACTTCCTGATCGGTTTTCGCTTCCTTCTTCGCGAACAGGTTGACAACCAGCAGGATGGCCGTGGACTGCTTCTTGGTGATTACGCCCAGCCGTCGAACATCCTCCGGCAATTGCGGAAGGGCCGCGTTCACCCGGTTCTGCACCAGAACCTGAGCCATGTCCGGGTTGGTTCCGTGCTTGAAGGTGATGGTGAGGCGCATCGCACCGTCATTGGTCGCCTGCGACTCCATGTACATCATCCCCTCGACGCCATTGACTTGCTGTTCAAGGGGAGCAGCGACCGTCTCCGACACCGTGCGCGCATCAGCTCCGGGGTACGATGCGGTCACCACAACCTGCGGCGGAACCACATCCGGATACTGCGCGATCGGCAACTGCGTGAGTGCAAGCACGCCCGCGAGCGTGATGAGCACCGACAACACCGCGGCGAAGACAGGACGTGTGATGAAGAATTGCATTTTGGAAAGTGCTCGCCTTGCTCGCTTCGCTCGCAGTGTGAGTAAAGACAGAAGAACAAAGCCGAAGAAGTTTCTGGTTTTCGGTTTTCACTCGCACTCACACTGCGAGCGAACCGAGCAGGAGCACTCACTGTTTACTTCACGGTGACCTGAATACCTGGCCTGACGCGCAGCAAGTTATCGGCGATCACCGTGTCGTTTTCATCCAGGCCCGTGGGCGCGGACGGTGAAGTCCGCCGGTTCACTTCCACCATCCCGTCGAACGACGCGCCCGGCTCGATCTCACGGAGGTGAGCCTTCCCTTCAACGACCACATAGACGTACTGCTTGCGCTGTTGGCTGAAGATGACCGATTCCGGCACGGCGAGTGCCTCACGCGGAGTTCCAGCGGCGACGCGAACGCGCACCGAATCTCCGGCCGAAAGCAGAGGCGGTATGAGTTCGCCCTTCGGCCCCTTCTTCGGCACATTCTCGAACGTCGCTCGAATAGTGCGCGTGCCAGTCTCGCGGACAAGAAAAGGATCGTAGTAGTCTATTACGCTGTTGCGGCTGCGGTCGGTCGTGTCGGTGGTGTACTGCGTCTCGTTCTTGAGCTTGATGGTGACCGCCAGTGGAGTTGACTTGTTGTGTGGATCGGGGATCAGCCCGGCCGCGATCTGATCGCGATACCATCGCGAGGTCAGTTCATCGACCTCGAACATCGCGTAGATCGGATTGAGCGGGTAAACCGATACGAGTTCCGTCTTGTAGGCGTCCACCAGAGTACCGGGAGAGACCAGAGATTGATTCAACTTCCCGGTCGCAGGCGCGCGGATGGTGCAGTATTTCAGATTCTCGTCGGCCTTCTTCAGTGCTGACTCCGCAGAGGCCTTGTTGGCCTTCGATACATCCAGTTGGGCCTGGTCCACTTTCACACTCGCAGCGGCCTTGTCCACGTCGGTCTGTGCGCCGCTGCCGCTGTCATACGCCCTCTTCACTCGCGTATACTCGGCCTTGTCGCGCTCGATTTGCGCCGACCAGTTGGCGATGTCGGCCTTCGCCTTCGCGATGTCGGCGTTCGCTTTCTCCACATCAGCCTTGTAGAGTACATCCTCAATGCGAAAGAGTATCTTCCCCTCCTCAACCTCCTTGCCGTCCTCGAATTCGCGCGAGATCAGCTTCCCGCTGACTTGCGGAATCACCTTGACCGGGTCTTTCGTCACCAGTCGACCGGTGAATTCCTTCGTCGGGTTGTAGGGAACCATCCTCGGCTTGATGACCGCGACGGTTGGCGGTTCGGGAGGTGGAAGCGCGGCTGGACCCTTCCCACACCCGACCACAGCGGCGAAGACGGACACAAGACCAACGACTGCTGACAATCGCGCGCAGCGCATGGATGGCTCCGTGAAGAGGTGAGGGAAGAGGTGTTTGGTAAATGGATATAGTGAAGGATCACAAGAAGTCTAACAGCACATCCGCAAGAAATTCACCGCCCGCGCGATTCAGACCGCGTTCACCACCAGATCGCGGCGCGGATGCCAAAGACGTGAACCGGCAGCGTGGGCAACCCGCGTGCCTCAGGCGTCGGCAGCGAGTAGTTGAACATCACTCGTGTGTAGTCGTTGAAGTACCAGTTCACGCCGAACGTCGGCTGGTACAGCACGGCTCCCGTTGGCGCAAGCGCGAATGGCCCGCTCGTTGGCGGTGGCGGCAAGTTGGGCGAGGCGAAATCGGC
>JAKEEV010000171.1 GCA_022616395.1 Planctomycetia bacterium
AGAAGTTCATACATGTCCCAGTAAGGAGAGGGTCACTCAAAGGGTAATTCGCTCGCCACCCTTCTGGCATCGTGAAGTTGCCCGTCTTCGCGCAATCTTCACATCTCGGCGGCTCAGTCTCAAGGCGGCACGCAGCTTGCACTTACTTCATTCGGCCCTCAATCAATGTGGGCCAAAGGAATTCACTCTCCAAAGGAGATACCGATATGACTCCACAGGATGAACCGCTGTCCCTTTGGGATCAAATTCGCGGGGCCTCGCGGCTCTACTTCTGGGACTTCCGCTGCCGATTGTGATTATCGCCTGCCTCGCACCGGGTTGCGGAAGCGATTGACCATCGCCCGCTTGGATGAAGGGAGGACTCCTATGGAATCGCCAATGGAATCGTCGAGAGATGAACGACAAGCGTCGCTGATCCTGACGATTGGGTTTCTCGTGCTGATGGCACTTGCGATTTTGTTCGCCTGGCCATCGTGGTAGTAGAGTCGAAGTTGAAAGCAAGCGGGCCGTCGGGTGAGGAAGTTCCCTTCCCTCAAACCGACGGCCCAATGCGTTTTCACTCATGCGGTTTCGTGTTGCCCGCGATCGGAGTCGCACGTGTTAAGATAGTCTCCGGCCACCGTTCGGCGTCGCGGCTCACTTCTCCCGGGCCGGCTTATCGATGCCGACGCTCTCTCCCGGAGGCTGAACCGATGGACAAGAAGCCCGCGTCTCAGACCGAGCCAGCCGAAGACCTCAACCCGTTCCACATTGCGGCCCAGCAGTTCGACCAGGCCGCTGCGCACTTGCCGAAGTTGCCGCGAGGGCTGATCGATTTCCTTAAACGCCCAGTGCGCACTGCCATCGTTGAGTTCCCCATCGAACTGGCCGACGGCTCGGTGCGGACCTTCACCGGCTACCGCGTCCTGCACAGCAGCATCCGCGGACCGGGCAAGGGCGGCATCCGCTACCACCCCGACGTAACGCTCGACGAGGTCCGCGCGCTGGCGTCGTGGATGACGTGGAAGTGTGCGGTCATCGACGTTCCCTTCGGCGGCGCCAAGGGCGGCGTCTGCTGCAACCCCAAGGAGATGAGCGAGTCCGATCTGCGCAGGATCACCCGGCGCTACGTTTCGGACTTGGGCGACCTGATCGGCCCGTACACTGACATCCCCGCCCCGGACGTCTACACCAACGCCCAGACGATGGCGTGGATTTACGACACGTACGCCATGATGCACCCGGGGCGCAACAACCTGGGCGTGGTGACCGGCAAGCCGCTGGACATCGGAGGTTCGCACGGCCGCCACGAAGCGACGGCTCGCGGATGCCTGTTCGCCTGCCAGCGCGCGCTGGCGCGCGGCGTGGTAAGCGGGCTGGCAAGTGTGAAGGGTACGAGAGTGGCGGTGCAGGGCTTCGGCAACGCGGGGTCCATCGCGGCGAGGCTCTTCCGTGAGGCCGGCGCTCGCATCATCGGCGTCAGCGACTCACGGGGTGGTGTGTTCAACGGCGATGGCCTCGACCTCGACGCGGTGATCGCACACAAAGAGCGCACCGACTCCGTCGTCGGTTTCGCGGGCGCCCGTGCAGTCAGCAACGAAGAGGTACTGGCGCTGGAGTGCGACATCCTCATTCCGGCGGCTCTGGAGAACCAGATTCGTCGCGACAACGCCGGTGCCGTGCGTGCCCGGCTCATCGCCGAGGCGGCCAACGGCCCAACCACCCCTTCGGCTGACCGCGTGCTGTACGGTCGCGGCATCCCGGTGTTGCCGGACATCCTCGCCAACTCCGGCGGCGTCTGCGTCAGCTACTTCGAGTGGGTACAGAACAACGAGAACGAGCAGTGGGAACTGGACGAGGTCAATCAGAAACTGCGCACCAAGATGGAGCGGGCCACCGACTCCGTTCTCGACCGGCAGGCCGAAGTCAACCGCGGCGGAGCGAAGATCGACCTGCGCACCGCGGCTCTGCTCGTCGCCATCGGGCGGGTAGCTCAGGTGGCCCTCGAACGCGGCATCTGGCCGTGACGCTGGTTTGTCGTGTGGCTTGTTAATGCAGAAACCACCCGCTCCCTTGCGGTCGCGGCTCGTTTTTCCTCTGCGAGCGTTAAACGAGCCGCGACCGCAAGGGAGCGGGAGTTTATGGACCGCGGCCGTCTTGGCCGCTTCTTCAAGAGCGGGCCAGAGGCCCGCGGTCCATGAGGAAGGCATGCTCCCTGACGGTCGCTTCCTCCAAACCGGCGGCCCGGTGGTTGTACTTATTCGGAAATGGTGACCGCTTCGCCACCAGCGCGCGTGGCGAGCGCGGGCAAGATGTTGGCCGCGTCATAGCGGAGGAACCGAACACTGCCACCGGCGAAGAGGAAATGTGCCCCGCCGGAGTGCCGCGACCAGAAATGGAAGGCGTCGCACAAGTTTTCAGGGTCTCCTGGCCCGAATTGGTATGGTCCGAATGGGCAGGTCGGCGCGCGGAAGGTCACACGGACACCGATCGCGGACAGGATCATGTCGCCATCCCCATCCCGGTTCTGACCAACGCCCGCGTACCACCACCCCAAACGATAATCGGGGCTGGGCGGTCTCTCACCGCACGCGACGGTCTGGCTTGTTCCGTCAGTGATGTCCACGATTCGCACCGCGCTATCGTAATACAAAACACCGTCATCTCTGGTTGGAGTTGCCCCAGACACGCCCAAGTAGTGCGTGAACGCGACTTGATACCCTTCTCGAACCGTCGCGGATCCACGCCCATCGGCTGGGCAGACGAATGCGGACACGGGGATTGCGCCGGGTGAGTGGCGCGGTTCCATCCAGAATCGGTTGTCTCGCGCATATTCCCGTTGCGTGAGTTCCCACAGACTTTGCTGTTCCAACATCGGGAGTAACCGCGCGAGCCAACTTAAGTATGGGTAAGGATCATTCTGGGTGCGAAGGCCAGCGGGAAAGGCTCTGTGCGTGTCGTGATACTGGTGCAGGGCAAGCCCGATCTGCTTCAGGTTATTAGCGCACTGCGTCCGCGCCGCGCTTGCTCGTACCCGCTGGACTCCCGCGAGAACAAGCCCGGTCAACGTGGCGAGGAGGGCGAACACAATGAGCAACTCAATAAGAGTTACCCCGGGGTGACGGGCGGTGCATCGCAAGTGGCACCTCCGAGAGTGGTGGGACGGTTCCCCCGTCGGCGATACCACAAGATGGTCCCGACGACAACAAGGAGCACACCAACACCGATGGCAACCCAGACCGGCCAACCCCACTTGCGGTATACCGGCAACCCCGTGTCGGCCAGCGGAGTCGTGACTGCCCGATCCGACATGGTGAACAGGTCATCCAACGTATGAGCGTAAATTGTTTCGTCCTGTTTCAGCTTGAAGAAACCATCCTTATACCGAAAACTCACCTGTGTGCCTGCAGGAATCTTGATAAAGAAATCTTCGTCCTTTGGAGGCGTATCGACGTTTAATTCCAGAACCTTGATCTCGCGGACCTGAACTCGTGTCTGATTTGGATATGGAGTGATGGCGAGGGACACTTCAGGAAACCAGCGTCCCTGGCTACACTGCCGTGCTCCTTGGAGGTAAACCCGAAGTGCGAGTTCTCCATCGGTCGTGATGTTACACCGTGCGGGCAAATACCCGCGCGCAGGATCGAACCAATACTCATAGGAAGAGCGAGTATTGATTCGGGTGAATCTTGCACCAATGACATTGATCCCATCAACCGTCATTCTGCCGAGATACTCAGTTTTCATCAGACCAGGATTCGATTCCATCCAACTTGGTCCCTTCCGATTCCTTTGTCCGACACACTGGACTCCCAGGGGTGTTGTCGCCTCGGACGTCAGTTCGCCTTCCTCGCGGCGAGTCAAATTGGCAGATTGTAACGTTGGGCTGTACATTACATCACCAATCGGTCCTGCTAAATAGGAATAGGATGGGAGGGTCGCAGAAGATACGCTAGTTCCTTTAGGACCAGTTCGTGTCTTCGGGAGATCGACTGAACCACCAGTCTGTTCATACCGTTCCTTATCCCCATCTACGATGTGGATGACCGTTGTCGTGACCGTAGGTCGCCATTTTCCCGCAAGCGCCTCTTCAAGGCTTGCTGCCTCACCGACTGTATCTGTGTACTTTACAGTGTAATAAGAGAATGAGGCATATGTGGTCGCATGACCCACGATTGCTGCTTTCGTCACTGCCTCTTGGTCGGGTTGTGCGCGACCAGAAGTAACGAAGACACAGATCAAGCCGACGACGAGTCCGCAATTGACAGTCCTCATGATTGATTTTCCCCGAGTAACAAGAGCAGTGCCTACTTTTTAAAAGTATCGGGGTCGCAGTGATTGGGTCCAACCATAATAAAAATCACACAACCGGTCTTCAACATACACGCATCATCCGAGTAAGTCATCAACTGCGCGCAGGGCCACTCATCGTAACGGATGCACCCGTACGGATAAGCATACCCGCACTTACCGAAGTATCGAAATGCGATGCCCTTCAGACGCTTGTGTGGCACGCAGTCTGGGATTTTGTTATCTTGGCACGGAGCGTTCTTCCAACACAATTGTTCAGGAATGGGGCCACTTGATGTAAAACATGTTGAATCAAGTACAATGATCGGATTCGTACCGGGAATCCACGGCAGAGGATCTTCGGCGACTGCTGGGGACAACTGTACGAGCCAACAAGATGCAGCCATCAGTGCAATTGCCCAGAGAACCCTACTTGAACGGCGCATGGCTTCCTCCTGGAAATAGAATTGTTCGGAGGCCCACTTCAATCAGGCGCGACTGCCACAGGAATGGAGATTGACTGCCGCGATTCACCACCAAACACAACCACCACCGAGCCTGACAAAAATGTCCCACATTTCCGCGAGTCGAATGTGATAGTCAATATAGGATTCGCCCCATTCGTTACGCTGACTTCGACGGATGGGTGCGGTGATGTCACGCGTTCGATCGCGACCGGGCGCCCATCGACAGGCCAAAGCAGAACACGCCGTTCCACTCGCCCACCGCTCAGTTTGGCGGCACGGTCGAAAAACACCGTTTCAGGCATTACATCAACGACCGCTCGGACACGCCAGCCGACTCCAATGCTCAAATTCGCAGCGCGGCCTTTCAACTTGTAGGTCGCGATCAATGTTGCGGTGCTGGCGTCGGCTCGATCCGAGGTTGTGAGGTTCACGTCGAACGGAGTCCGTCGGCAAAACGCGCCTTCGGGCGTGCGCTCGGTCACGGGCGAGGCGGGCGTAACGGTTACGTTCGGGAGCGAGGAAGAAATGGATACATCAATTGGTAGTTCCTCTTCCGTGGCGGCATACCCAACGAACTCGATGCGCCGCGTGTGACGTGATGAGGCGGCCACTGTTCCGAATGTCACCACGTTGTCCGCGAACTGAGCTTGGGGATAAACGACGGTTGTTAACTCGCACAGATACGGCGAACCGGTCGCGGACAACACCTCACACACGAATCGCTGTGGACCGCTCCGACCGGAGAGGTTGATGTTCACTGTCAACGTCGCGGACCCGCCAGGTTGCAGTTGAGTGTGGTCGAGAGCCGCGTGCGTGCAACCGCAAGAGGGTCGCACTTGCGTTATTTCGATGGGTTGGGTGGTTGAGTTGGTGATGGTGAAGTTGTGATTCAAAGTCGAGGATTCACCGACAATCACGAAAGGGACGTTCTGTACGATCCGGTTGGTTGGTTGGTTGGTTGGTTGGTTGGTGCCTTTTTCGTTACCGCGTTGTGGATGGATGCGTTGTGACGCTGACTGTTCGTCACCGGGAAAAGAGAAACGATCGGCGAAGACTACCGCCGTAGCGATGGTAACCAAGCCCAGAATGACGAAGAGTTTTGCTATCACGTCTTCGATCCTCACTGGTTGTTGTGGGAAACTTACCAAATTGGGTGAGCCCCGCAAGAACCAACTGCCTGAAATGTTTACGAGACCATACTTGCGGGCACGCGTATCATTCTGCTACTTCTTCGCGGCAATGCTCCACTCGCGGACGGTGCGGTCGTGGCTGCCGGAGATCAGCGTTTTGCCGTCGAGAGTGAAAGCGAGCGATGAGATTAGTTCCTTGTCCGTGTGCTTCTCCAGTTTCTCGCGCTCGGCCGCGGTCGCGACATCCCACAGATGAATCACGCTCTCCACCGACACTGCTCCAAGCGTTCCATCGGCACTCAAGGCGACCGCGCGTGGTTCGATACCACAGAGGAAGTCGCGTTCCAGGGAATTGAAACTTCGCGGGCGATAGAGCTTCACGCACTCGCGTTCGGTTACCGCGCACAGGGGCGTTGTTCGAGCGAACGCCACCGCTGGCCCGATCACCGATTGAAAAGCGGTGAATGTCTTCAAGTGCGTGCCGGAGCCCGCGTCCCAGACATCGACCGCCGGAGAGATGTCATCCACTCGTAACGCCATCCCGGCCGCGAGTGTCGTGCTGTCGCTGGCGAACGCCACGCATCGGATCGGGAAGTTCCTCAGCGACAGATCGCGCGGTTTCGCTGGTGAGTCAACTTCCCAGATGCGCACCAAGCCCGGCCGCTGAACCTTGTCCTCATGCTGATCCTGATCGATGGCCGCCGCGAGGTATTTCCCGTCTGGCGAGAACGAGACCGACCGCGCAGTGCCCAGGAAACTCGACCCGGCGAACTCTACTTCTTTCTGATCCGCGAGGTTCAATACATACAGCTTGCCGCTTGTGCCCGCTGCGACCGCCAGGAGCTTTCCATCCGGCGAGAACGAGACACCCAGACACCCCGCTTCCCGCCACTTCCACCACACTTCGGGAGCGTCACCGGCCGAGCGGTCGAAGAGCTTCACTCCTCCGATCTTCAGCGCTTTCTCTTCTTGAAGTAATCCGACCGCCAGCCAGCGGGCATCATCTGAAACGGCGACCGCGCCAACCATGCTCCCGACTTCCCGCAATGGAACCATCACGGCTGGCAGAGGAGGGGGAGAGACTACCGGAGGAAGAGGAGGGCCAGAGTTGTTCCTTGGGGGGAGTGGCTCCTCGTCGCGCTTGCGGAAGACGAAGTAGCCGCCAACACCAGCCGCGAGCAGTGCTGCACCACCAATCAACCACGCTCGGCGAGTCGGCCGCCGAGAAGCAAGTGGCGCTGGGTCCGTTTTCCCGACCGCGGGGATTTCTTGAGACGATTGAATCCGGGCCACGGCCTGCTGTTCGCCCTCAGCGCGCACGCGGTCAAGTTCCATTTGCCGGGCACGAGCTTCGGCTTGCATCTGGAAGTCCGCAACCTCCTTCGCGACTTCACCCGCGTCCTTTGGGCGGTCGGCTTGCTCGCGGCTGAGGCATCGCTTACACAGAGCGATCAACTCTAACTCAGCTTTGCACGCATCCAGTTCCGCGAACGCCTCGGCCGTCCCTCCGCGAACTGCCTTCAGATGAATCTCGTTGCTGTTCTGGTCCGTGTACGGAGGCCGACCAGCGAGAATCGCGCAGAGAATTCCGCCCAGTGCAAAGACATCCGATCGACGGTCGATCTTCGCCAGTTCTCCTCCGGCTTGTTCGGGAGGCATGTAAGCCGG
>JAKEEV010001208.1 GCA_022616395.1 Planctomycetia bacterium
ACTCGTTCCAAGCGCTTCCCCTCCTACTTGCACCAGTTCCCTCGAATCCGTCCCTGAGCTACCCCGTTCGCCTCTCGTGACTGCCCTGCTCGCGCTGGCGGAGCAGTTGTCACCAGATGACCGCCGGACGCTTGCCCGCTTGCTTCTCGCAGACCCCGGAGTGAAAGAGGATGCGAACAAATGCTAACCTCCAAACCTCTCGCCAATCCGCCGGAGAGAACATCAATGACCACGCTTGCGAAGCTCGAAGCGAACCGCACCAACGGCAAGCTCTCGAACGGTCCCACGACCCCCAACGGGAAAGCCGTCGCGAAGATGAACGCGGTTACCCACGGGCTGCGGTCGCTCTCGCCAGTTCTGCCCGATGAACGGCCGAAGGACTGGAACGACCACCGCAAGGGGATCGTCGCGGCGCTCGCTCCTGTTGGCACGCTCGAAGCCGAACTTGCCGAACGAGTGGCGCTCCTGACTTGGCGGTTACGGCGTGTCGTGCGGTACGAAACCGCGGTCACCTCCGCCGGCATCGACCACGCGGTCGCGCGCGTTCGAGGGGAAAAAGACGAGTACAACCCTTTCGACTCCATCCTCTCATCGCATCTGCCCACCCCGCGCACCTACGCCACAGTTCGGAAGGAACTCGAAGCAGCTCGCGGGTTGGCAGATGGTTTTGCGGAGACCAGAGACCAACTCCGCCAGCTCCCAAACCTGCCCGCCGATCACCCGATTGCTGGGGACGATGCGTTCTCCATGTTGCGGGAAATCGGAGCCTACACTCCGAACGGGCATGAGGAATACACGGACATTGAGGATCACGAGTTCTTGGCGGCTGTTGGCGTCCCTGCGGAGTGGCTGGAGGATGCCGATTGGTGGGATGGTTGGACGGCCGGGGCGATCCGGGCCGGGGTGAAAGTCATCGCGGAGGACAACGGAATGACCGAGACCGAACTAATCGAATGCGCGGTGCGTGAAGCGGACCGCACGGCAGGGGTGGAACAGCGGAAGGCGACTCGGTTGGAGGCTCTACTCGATTACAAGGCCGAGGAGATCGCCGACGCTGAGCGGGTGGCACGCGGTCGAGCGTTGCTGCCGTCCGTGGAGGTGGTAGACAAGGTGATGCGCTACGAAAGCCATCTGAACAAGCAACTCACGCAGACACTGCACCAGTTGGAACGCTTGCAAGCCATCCGATCCGGGAACCCGCCGACACCGCCAGCCGCGCTCGACGTGACAGTCGAGGCGGGGCACTGATGCTCATCCGCGGGCTGAGATGTTAGGAAATGTTAAGTTCCAGGTCGGGTTCGTTTGGCAGAAATGCTCCGCGGCTTGTCACGCCGAAGCGGGGCAATCGCGGAGGTGTAACAGAATGGGCTGGGACAAGGGTGGACGATACTACACCCGTTCACACCGTGTGAACGGTCGGGTGGTCCGTGAGCATATTGGAGGCGGGAAGATCGGCGAACTGGCCGCTCAACTCGATGCCATCGAGCGCGAGAAACGCGAGTCCGAGCGAGCGGCTGTGCGCGCCGAACGCGAGAAGATCGCGACCCTGGATGCATCCCTGAACGAACTGGACGAACTGGCCGATCTGTTGACCCGTGCTGCCCTCGCCGTGGCGGGGTACGTCCAGCACAATCGTGGCGAATGGAGGAAGAAACGTGGCTGATGCCCAACAAACCAGCGACTTGGCAATTCCCAAGACCAACGAAGAGTTCAGAGCAATACTGAAGCGCACACAGGCTGGCGACCAGACCACATTGCCAATCGTGCGGAAGATGTTGGAGAACCCAGCCTACATCGCCGCGTTTGGGGGCAATCTGACTGAGCAGGTGATCTACTCGTTCACCAGCGCCCTCGCGGGTAAAGACCTCGGCTTCCGCGAAGCCGTGATGCGGAAACTGGAGGTAATGCGGGCCGAGTTGCTCGGCGATAACCCAACGCCCATCGAGCGGCTGTTGGTCGAGCGGATCGCGGCTTGCTGGCTCCAGGTGCAAGACGCTGAGATGCGTTACGCGCAGAACCAGGGGAGCCTGAATCTCTCGCAAGCGGACTATCACCAGCGGCGGATGGACGCTGCGAACCGGCGATTCCTTGCGGCGGTCAAGGCGCTGGCGCTCGTTCGCAAGTTGGCCGTGCCTGCGCTCCAAATCAACGTTGCCAAGAAGCAGGTCAACGTGGTCGCCCCGGCAATTGCCACGCTGGGCGCGACCAGTTGAGCGGTTCGCATTGGCTCTTGGTGTCTCGCAGACGAGAGCGAGTGTCTGGCGGCACTTCTGGTCAATTGTCGGTGCCGCGATCACCGACACCGCATCGGCGACATGGACCTGTCCCGTTGTGCGAACGCAAGTCCGTGTGTCGTATTGCAATGTGAAAAGTTTGTTAAGTTTCCACTCCAAACATTGACAAGCATACTTCGGCGCGGGAATATCCTCCTCGTTTTAGTTTGATGGGGCGTCCACACACACTTACATTCCCCCGTGTGGACAACTCACAAA
>JAKEEV010001209.1 GCA_022616395.1 Planctomycetia bacterium
ACCAGTCTCGGATGCCGGGTCGTTCGGGGCCGTAGAGAGTGCGGAGCATCGCGCGTTGTTCTCGTTTCAGTCGCTTGGCCAGTTCCTGAAGGTACAACCGCGTGTCTTCCTGACTGAGTTGCTGCACCTCGTCCTTGTCTTGAAGCACTTCCACGTTGGCGTTGTTGGCGGGAATCGGTTTCTCGGCTTGTGTGGGCTTGGTCCCGGCGTTGGGAATCTGTTGCGGTTGCTTCCCGACGGTCTTCATACCCGCGCCGGGGTCGGAGCCGAAGTTCGGGTCGGTGCCGTTGTCTTGCTTCTCCGGCAGGTTGGGTTTCGGTTGCGGCTGCTCTTCTTCGGGAGGCGGATCGTTGGGCGATTTCTGGTCCGCTGATTTCTTGCGTGCCTCGTTCCAGAGCAGTTTGGCGAGTTCCAGGTTGTACCGTGCGTCCGCCTTCAATGGCTCATCGGCCGCGGGGCTATCGAGCGTGTGTTCGAAGCAGGCGATGGCCGAGCGATACACGCCCATTGCTCCGGTCGGCATCGACGGTCCGCGACGCAGCAGGCACGTTCCGCGGTTGTACCACGCCTTCGCCGCGCGCTCTGGCGGGCAAGCCGCGTCATCGAGCACTCGCGTGTATTGCAGTTCGGCTTCTCGGAAGTTTCCGCGCTCAAAGAGCACCGCGCCGCGGTTGAACGCGACCAGTCCCGGATCGGCGGTGAGTTCCTCCGCGGCCGCGTAGAGATTATCCGCGGCAGCGGTGTCTCCGGCTCGGAATGCGTCGTTGGCTCGGCGAATCAATTCGTCGGGCGAATCCGCCGACGGAGGAGCCGCCGCCAGAAGCGTCAGGCAAATGGCAAACGGGAGGAAAAGCGAAAGGTGAGCAAAACATTTTCTGCATGTCATCACGGTCTCCCAGACCGGGGTTCCATCTTCAATTGTACCTGTTACATCGCGCCTTTTACATTCCCTTGCTTTGTCGAAATTGCGACCGTGAGGGAGGGTGCATCCAGTTTTTCTTGGGTAACTCACCACCCAGCCGGCTGATGCCGGCGGTTCGAC
>JAKEEV010000172.1 GCA_022616395.1 Planctomycetia bacterium
GGAACTCGGCGTTCCGGTTGTGGTTAGCGGCGCGAACCTGGACGACCTGGGCGACTACCGCCCGGGACTGATCGCGGCCGCGGAGCATTCCGTGCGCCATCCGCTGCAAGAAGCCGGCTTCACGAAAGCGGATGTTCGCGCGCTGGCTCTTCACTGGGGCTTACCGACGTGGGATAAGCCCGCGTCTCCGTGTTTGTCGAGCCGACTGGCTCCGGGACTGGCCGTCACGCCCGAACGCACCAAGCGTGTCGAAGACGCGGAGGCGCTCTTGCGCTTCTTGGGCTTGCGCGAGTGCCGCGTGCGGTATCACGAGGGCGAATTGGCTCGCCTCGAAGTGCCGGCAAGCGAAATCGCACGTCTCGCATCCGATGAAGTGCGAACCGAACTGAGCCGCGGACTGCACGCGCTGGGCTTCAAGTTCGTCACGCTCGACCTGGACGGCTTCCGCTCTGGTAGCTTGAATGAGTTAGTGCCGCTGGAATTGAAAGTGCGCTATAATGGCGCGGCTGTGACCGAGGCCCGGTGATCGCTCAACCGCGGTGCCCAATGCCCCCAGCCAAGAAGAAGGAGGAGTCATCCAGTTCGGGTCCGCCCAGGACACGTATCCTCGACACAATTTCAGCGCCGCTGGGGTTCTTCGTACTGGCATTGTTGATTGTCGAAGCGTTTCTTGCGAACGTGCTGATCTTTGCCCAACTTGAACCCTTCCAGCGGTGGAACGGAGTTTTGCTCGGCGTCGGGCTATTCGTGCTGGTGGTAGTGGTCGTGTCCATCCTGACTTGGTTCAAGCCGCTGAACTTGACGTTCGACAAGACCTCACACCTGATCGACCGTGGGAAAATCTCTTGGGGAAGCAAACGAAGTGCGGTTTCTCCTGATGAATTGCTTCCCCCGCCGGAAGAGAAGGAGGCCAAAGTATGAAACTCTACATCGTCACCTACGACTTCGCCGACCCAGACCGCGACGCGGATTTCTTTGAAGAACTCACCACCTTCTCTGACTGGTGGCATTTCCTGATGGACACATGGTTGATCGCGACAGACCTCACGGCCGCAGAAGTGTTCGCGAAGCTACGCCCGCATCTCGACCAACAGGTGAACATCCTCGTCCTCGAAGCTGGCCGTGACTTCGCGGGTTATTTGCCGAAGAAGGCGTGGCCGTGGATCGAGGAGAAACTGAAAGGGTCGGCCGAGATCAAGCCGACACAGCCGAGCCAGGAGAAGGAACTCGCTCCGGTTCCGACACTCTGAGATCGGATCACTTTCCCGACCCGTGGAGTCCGATCACTCGCTGGTTCCCGAGTCACGCCCTCCGCTGCATTCGTGGACAAGAACAATGACTCCTCTTCCTTCCGCTCGTGCTCTGGATCAGTTCTTCCTGGAAGCGCGCTGCAAGCTCCTCGATGTGGCCGCGATCTTTGACCGCATTGGTCGCGGAGACGAACAGGAAGCGATTGCCTCCGACCCGCGTGCCGCGAAGTTGCGGCAGGCGGTCGAGATTCTACTGGGCGATGCCGCTAACAAGGCCGAGTTGATTCAACAACTCTTCTCGCTGGCCTACGACCCGGACTGGCCGCGTCCCCAACCGCGTTTCTGAGCGATACGACCTGACCCGGTTGGCCGAAGTTCCCGCAATTTTCCGCATTCCGGGGGTTTCTCCCGGTCGATTTGGCGCTTACCATGTCGGCAATGTGGGGTTCGCCCACTTTCACATCCTTCGTTCGCTTGCGCGGAGTCTCTCGCCATGCCGATCACGTTAGGTTGTCCCTCGTGTGGGAAGCGGTTCCGGGCGCGGGATGAATCCGCCGGCAAGAAGGTGAAGTGCCCGTATTGTCAGGCGGCGGTTCAAGTGCCCACGTCCGAGGAATCTGCCGTGGCGGGCGCGCCGACGGCTCCGCTGCCGTCCTCGCCATCCGGTTCGGGTTCAGTTTTGCCTCCGAGTGTGATTCCTCCAAGTTCCCGCCCGCTCCCCCCTCCGGTGGTTGCCCCCGCGGATTGGGGAGCGAGTCCGGCCGCTCCGAAACTCGAACCCGAACCGCTCCCGCCTCCGCCGCCCTTGCCGCTCCCAACACGCGGAGGCAAAGGAAAGCCCGCAGCCAAACCCGCCCCAAAACCTCCGCGACCATCGGCAGCCGACAAGACTCCCGAACAACTCGCGGCGGGTGCATGGAGAAAAGCACGCGGAGGGCTGGCCTGGGTGCTCTTCGCGCTGTTCATTCTGGCTCTGCCGGGGTTTGTCGGGTTCGGCAAGGCAGTCTACACGCGAGCAGTCGGCGACTTACCCAAGGGGGACGGCTGGATCAAGATTGAAGGGTACGTCAACAGCGGAGCGAACTCCGTCACGCTTCGCAAAGAGGACGAGATCAAGATCGCGACCTACTGGATACCAGTGGCGCTGGCGGGACTGGCGCTTGTATTGGGACGAGTCACGGCCGGAGCGGCTCCCCGAGCCAGTGGCGCGCGGGGACTGTTTGCGATGAGCGGCCTGTTCACGTTTTTTGCTCTGGCGGGGCTGGGTACTCACGTGGTGTGCGAGAAGCTCCTGTTTGAGCAGGAAGCCCGCTACGGCGGGATAGCGTTTGTACTCTGTGGAGCCTTGGCGGAATACTGGTTCCTCATGGGGCTAACCGCGAGCGGGCTTTCGTTGAAGCGGCCAGGTGTGGCTCGGACGGTGGGTTTCTTGGGCTTTCTGGCGGCTCTGGGAGTCGCGATCGCGCTGGTGGGTTGGGATTTGTATGTGAAGTATCTCCGACCCAATTCGCCGGATGCCGATGTGCTCATGTACGAGCAAGCAGCGCTGATGCTCGGCTGGCTGCTGGCGGTCGGTGTCTACTGGCGCGCTGTTGGCGGCGTTCGAGCCGCCATCCGCGAGTATCTGGATACGGTCGAGGAGGGGTGAAATCGGCGCAGGCACGCCCGGAGCGCTCCGGGCGTGCCGACCACACTCATGGCTGTTGAGCACGAATCGCTCCCAACTTCGGCTTCGTGAAACGGGCGATCACACTCTTGACCATCTCAATTCGACAAGCGAAACTTGTCTCTGGCTTCACCTTCTTCTCTCACGTCCGCTGATTCCGCAAGCGCGGTTCTCTGACCGTGGCCCTCCGGCGATCTGGTCTTGTGAGATTCCAACATGGATAGTCGCAACACGCTCAAATCGCCGGCGGACGCCCTCCGCGAGATCGACATGCTGTGTTCGGAATTCGACGCCGGTTGGCGAGTTGGTCGGCCGCGAGCAATCGAGGAGGTTCTCAGCGGTCGCTCAGACCCGCTCGACGTGTTGAAACGTCTGGTTGCCATCGAGATTCAGCACCGCCACCGGGCGGGCCAGCGTCCGACGTTTGAAGAGTACCGCCTCCGATTCCCGGATCTGTCGCTGGAGTGGCTCAGTGCTGCGTTTTCAAAGATCGATCCGGACAGAACGGCCCACCAGACGCCGAAGACATCATGCAGCCCGCGGTTCATCGGGCGTTATCTGGTCCGTGACAGGCTTGGCGTCGGTGGGATGGGAGAGGTCTATCGGGCGACTGATCCTGGCCTCGGTCGAGACGTTGCGATCAAGGTGATGCTCGAGGAGGGAACCGCATCTCCCGAAAGTCGGACGCGATTTGAACGCGAGGCTCAGGCACTGGCCGCGATCAAGAGCGATTTCGTCGTCACCGTTTACGATTTTGGCTTCCACGCGGGTCAGCCGTTTCTGGTGATGGAACTGCTCCGCGGCGGGTCGCTCTGGGCTTATCTCAAGCACGAGGGGGCCATGTCCAGCGCCGACATCCTGAAGTTGGGCGAACACCTGGCCCTGGGTCTGGCCGCGGCACACGAGCGGAATCTGATTCACCGCGACGTGAAGCCAAGCAACGTGTGGCTCGAATCCGATGGCGCATCGCCGGGCTGGTCGCGAGCCAAACTTCTCGACTTCGGATTGATCCGCTCGAATGAACCAATCGACGAGCAACTCACCCGCAAGGGCGCGGTGATGGGCACTCCGCCATACATGGCGCCGGAACAACTCGCGGGCGCGGACCGGGCCACTCACAAGAGCGATCTGTTCAGCCTCGGATGCGTGCTCTTTGAAGCCGCCACCGGCCAGCGTGCGTTTCGTGGTGAGGGCGTGATGGTCGTTGCGCGGCAACTCGCGTTCTCGAAGGTGCCTCCGGTGCGAGAACTGGCCCCACACATCCCGTTGGAACTCAGTGAACTGATTGGCCAATTACTCGAAGCCAATCCCGCCGACCGCCCCGCTTCGGCAGCGGAAGTCGCGTCTCGGCTCTGCGGCATGAGGATGGCCGCCCCGGAACCTCCTCCGCGACCGCGACGCCCGTGGGTGCTGCTCGCAGCGCTCGCGACCGTAGCGGTTATTGGTCTTGCCGTTGGGGGCATCGTCTCGGCTCTGCGAGACCGCATTCAGCAAGAGCAACCAGCGGACCAAAAGCCGGACACCAAGCCGCCGGTCATACCGGAACCGAGCGCTCCGAACGTGGATCGCGAACGACTGAAGCGCGACCCGGACGACACCATCGCGCGCTGGGTTCTCGACATGAGGGGGGCGGTGATAGTGGATTCTGCTGGGAAGCCCCCGCCCATCCACGACCCAGCCGACCTGCCGGAGAAGTTCAGTCTCACTGGGTTGGATTTTCGCGGAACCGGGCTGACGAACGCGGGACTCAAGGAACTGTCGGCGGCGACCTTGCCCAAACTGGACTATATCGACCTGAGCGACACGAAGATCACCAACGCCGGGTTGAACGGACTCGTAAAGTTCCAGCTCAAGACACTCAACTTGCGTCGTCTCAGTGGGATAACGGATGACTCGGCGGCGTCCATCAGCAAGATTACCACTCTGGAAACATTGATCTTGGAAGGAACGGGGTTCACGGAGAGAGGATTGAAGAAGCTTCAAGGGTTAGACAAACTCATGAAGTTAGACCTCGACAAGAAGATTACCGATGAGACGATACGCGAGATTCGGAAGCAATTCGACTGGCGCTGCAACATCAAGAGACCATCGGGTTGATCCACCACCAGAGGGAATGCTCATGAACGCGAGACTGCCCAAGCCCACCGCGTTTGACTCCACCAACCGCGCGCGTACTTTCTGGGGACTTATCACGCTTTTGGTGATGTTGGGAGGAGTGCTCGGTTGCGGCGACCAGACATCCGCGGATCCTTCGTCCCCCGTGGATTCAAAAGAGCCTGGCGCGACTGATCCCTCCCGCGTTGTGTCGCCGGTTGCGGCGACGGCACCGCCCCCGCGGATCATCGACCCCAAGTTATTGGACAACGACCCGGATCGGGCCGTTGCTCACTGGATCATCGGCATGGGGGGCGAGGTCGAGATTGATAACGGAGAGGACACCTTCGTCGAAGTCAGTATGATCGCCAATCTTCCGAAAACGAAGTTCAAGATTCAGCAACTGGACTTTCGCAATACCGATGTGACTGACGTCGAGTTCAAGCAACTCGATGGGAAGAAGGTCACTCTCAGTAAACTGGCTTCGATCATGCTGAATGGCACCAAGGTCACCGACAGCGGGCTTGTGGTTCTCAAGAAATTCAAAACAACTCTGAACGATCTCTGTCTCCAAGACCTTCCGGGCGTCACGAAGAAATCAACCGAGGTCATCGCGACTCTGACGAACCTGACCGACCTGGAGGTGGAGGGGAGCGGGATGGATAACCTGGAGGCTCTCAAGGGGTTGACCAAACTGAAGAATCTCCAACGCCTGGATGTTGGCAAGGACAGCATCGGAGACAAAGGTGTCGCGCAACTCAAGAAGGCATTCCCGAAGGCCAAGATCGAGTGAGGGCGGTTGCGAGTTCGGTCACAACTTCGGTTGGTGTCTCGGATCGGTGCCGACCACCAAGCCAAACGCAACGGCGAGAGCCAGGGCGGGCTGAGGAGTGAGTGTGAGTCGCGGTCATGCAGTACGAACTTGAATGCGGACACTGCGGCTACCGGTTCGCGCTCGAAGAACGCACGCTGGTCCGTTCGGTGAACTGCCTGGTGTGCGGCGCGATGCTCACCGTCGCGGTGCCCGTTCCCATTATCCCCGACGAACCGCCGACGCCACCTGCGCCGCCACCAACTCTTCCTCCCGAAGTTCCCCCTCCACCAGAGCCAGCGGAAGAGCTGAGTTTCCCACCGCTGGTTCCTGATCGGCCCGCGCTTGGCTACCTGAACCCGTGGGAGCGAGTCCGGCACCTGACTCCGCCGTGGCCGCAAGTGTATCACGCGCTGGACAGGAATCGCATTGTCACTTACCTCACTTGCGCCTTCTACATCTTTTACCTGAGCCTTGTCCTCGTTGTGCTCCCGATGATGTCCGCAGCGGAACAGACCGTATCCGTGACGTTGCTTTCGTGTATGTCCGTCATTTTCCTTCTCCCGGTCGCGGTCCACGCCATCAATCAGACCGCTTGCCTCAAGGTTCCCGCCACGCACGGTGGGGAGATGGTCTCGGTGAGCCTGATTGTGCTGATCGTTTCGCCCCTGGCCGTGCTATTCGCCTGCTTGTCTGGCTCGATCTGGCGGCTGTTCATCGGTGTTGCTGTCGTGACGATTCCCATCTCGTTGAGCTTCTGGCTGGCGTTCCTCATTCGGCTGGGGAATCGGCTTGGGGACCACGATCTCAAGACCGCCGCGGAGTCGTACGCGTTCTGGTTCTGGTTCGGGTTGCTGACGATGCTGGCTCTTGTCATTGGCGGATACCTCGGCGAGCAAGCCCGGAGCGGATTGATCGCCTGGAGTAGTCGGGCGGGAGCGGGCGTGATCGGTTTGCTGCTGCTGTGGAACTACTCATCTCTTTTGTACACCGCATCGTTGGCCGTCGCTCGCCGAGCACCCGTTTCGTCCGGTGGCTGACCTCGCTTCAACCAGCGGGTATACTGAACTCATCCCCTGGAGGATTGCGCTATGAAGTACATTGATCCTCACATCCACATGATCTCCCGCACGACGGATGACTATCAGCGGATGGCATTCGCTCAGTGCGCTGCGCTCTCCGAGCCGGCGTTCTGGGCCGGGTTCGACCGCGGAAGTGCCGCGGGCTTCCACGACTACTTCCGACATCTCACGGAATTTGAGCCAAAGCGAGCAGCTCAGTTCCACATCCGGCACTACTCGTGGCTGTGTATCAACGCGAAGGAAGCCGAGAACGTGAGTCTGTCGCGCGAAGTGATCGCGATGATCCCGGAGTTCCTCTCGCGGCCAGGCGTGCTTGGCATCGGCGAAATCGGCCTCAACAAGAACACCCGCAACGAAGCAATCGTGTTTCAAGAACACCTCGACCTCGCGGCGAAGACCAATGAACTGATTCTGATCCACACTCCGCACCTCGAAGACAAGTACAAGGGCACGCGGATGATCGTGGACATGCTCAAGGGAGATTCGCGAATCAAGCCTCATCGCGTGTGTATTGACCACGTCGAGGAACACACGGTTCGTTTGGCACTCGACGGTGGATTCTGGTGCGGGATGACTCTTTACCCCACGACCAAATGCACTCCATCGCGCGCCTGCGACATCATCGAGATGGTCGGCACGGATCGCATCATGGCGAACTCCGCGGGCGACTGGGGGAAGTCCGATCCGCTCGCGGTGCCGGAGTTGATTCAGGAGATGAAGCGTCGCGGGCACAAGGAAGCGGACATTCGGAAGGTGGTGTACGAGAATCCGCTCTCCTTCTGGCGTCAGGCGAACAACTGGAAGGAATGGCCTCCGGAGCCGAGCGTCAACGGTCAAGCATCGCCGCAAGCGGCGAAGGTCGGATATTAAGGACACAGGAGGAAGACCATGAGCGCTGTAACACTCCCCTCGCCCAGCACGCCGACCACACTGCACCC
>JAKEEV010000022.1 GCA_022616395.1 Planctomycetia bacterium
AGGTGTAGATTGGAGAATGGGTTGGGAGCGATCTTTGACAACCGAACCACTAGGTCAGGAGAAATCATTACCGCCACCCCCTGGCTTTATAAAACCCCATGATTTCAAGGAGTTGGGGGCCATAACCGCCACCTCTTGGCACCGCCAAGTGACCAAACCCCACAAATCCTGGGAAAAACAAGGAGAGGAGAAAAGCAGGGGGGTGGCGGGGGGAGGGGGCGCTTCAACACCCCGAAACGAGAACTGCTGACCCAAGCCGACACCCCTTAGATACTACTGTTACCCTCGCGGTTCGCCGAAGACACCGCTCGCGGAGCGAGCGGACCACACTGTTTCAGTGCCGCGAGCCAAGCGGCACCTACCAAAGAGCATCATGCCCCCATTCGATCCCACGACCACTGCGATTGTTATTGTCGCGCTCATGGCCGGCGTGCTGGGCGTGTGCGGTTATCTCACGCTCAGCGAGCGGAAAATCTCCGCGTGGATGCAGGACCGACTTGGTCCGAATCGTGTCGGGCCAGGCGGATTGCTTCAGCCGCTGGCCGATGGCGGAAAGTTCTTCCTCAAGGAAGAAGTGATCCCGTCGCACGTCGATCGGGTTTTCTATCTGCTCGCGCCGGCGGTCGCGGTGGGTACAGCGCTCCTGGCACTCGCGATTGTGCCGTTCGGAGCAACGACACCACCACCGGACCCGGTGCCATCTGTCGGGCAGCCCGGCGAACCGTCGCCGGTCGCGAAGTTCGAGCAAGAGCAGGCGGAATACCAGAGCAAGTTCAACTTCGTGCTCGCTCCGGGGCTAGATATTGGCGTGCTGTATCTCTTCGCGCTCGGTTCGCTCGCGGTGTATGGCGTGATTCTGGCTGGCTGGAGCGCGAACAATAAGTATTCGCTTCTCGGCTCGCTGCGCAGTTCGGCTCAGATCGTCAGCTACGAAATTCCGCTCGCCATGTCCGTGGTGGGCGTGTTCCTCATCGTCGGTTCGCTGAACCCCGAAAAGATCATCGCCTGGCAAACGGCCCACGGCTGGTTCCTTCTCTTCCAGCCGCTGGCGATGCTGCTATTCCTCGTGAGTGTCTACGCGGAGAGCAGCCGGTTGCCGTTCGACCTTCCCGAAGCCGAACAGGAACTCGTTGGCGGTTATCACACCGAATACAGTTCGCTGAAGCTCGGCCTCATGCTCCTGACGGAATACGTTCACCTCGTCACGACAAGCTTCATGGTCGCGGTGCTGTTCCTCGGTGGCTGGAGTCTCTTCGGACTGGAATCGCTGATAGAAAACCCAATCCTCGCGGCGGTGGTGAAGTTACTTGTACTGTGCGGGAAGATGATCGCGCTGTGCATCTTCGCCCAGTTCATTCGCTGGACGATTCCGCGATTCCGCTTCGACCAGCTCATGAATCTCGGCTGGAAGGTGATGATCCCGCTGGCGATGCTGAATCTCTTGTGCGTGATGTTCGTGAAGCAATTCGACTTCCTGCTTGTCACGCTGACGGGAACGTCGATCCTCCTGTTCTTTGGCGCGGGATTCCTGGGTGTGAAGATGGGCGGAACAGTGACCAACCCGAAGCGACCAGTGGCAAAGCTTCCGCCGGGACTACCCGCGGGCGTGACATACGCGGGGAAGTGACAGTCTGGTTTTCAGCCCGAAGGGCTGTGACAACATAGCCCAGGGCGCAAGCCCTGGGTCAGCGGTGATTGTGATTTGGCACCCTGAAAGGGTGCGACACCACGATTGTCTCAGGCTTTCAGCCTGACAAATCATTTTGCTCGTTTACCCAGGGCGTTGCCCTGGGCTACGCTGTCCGACCCCTTCGGGGTCAAGACACGGAGCCACTATGCCGATTCCCGAATCCGAAGTGTCGTGGGTGGAAGAAGCCAAACTTGGGCTGTGGGAGCGGCTTTACCTCCCCGCGATCATCGAAGGGCTGAAGGTCACGCTCGGCCATATGTTCAGCCGCAAGATCACCGAGCAATACCCGGAAGAGGAGCCGAAACTCCCAGCGAACTATCGCGGAGTTCACAGGCTCAATCGAGATGAACCCACTGACGAGGAGCGCAGTGGCAGTGAGAAAGGGCGTGTGAAGTGCGTTGCGTGTTATATGTGCGCGACAGCGTGCCCGGCTCATTGCATCGATATTGTTTCGGCTCCGGCACCGGTCGAGTGGCAAAAAGCCGGCCGCGAAAAGTATCCCGAAACGTTCGTGATCGACGAACTGCGATGTATCTACTGCGGCATGTGCGAGGAAGCCTGCCCGGTGGACGCGATTGAACTCACCACTCTCTACGACTTGACGGGACTGAGCCGCGAACAGATGGTCTTCGACAAGGAGAAGTTGCTCAGCGTCTTCGACATCACGACGAAAGCCGGCACCGACCCGATTCGCACACGCAGCGGCAAGCTCGGACCGGCAAGCGAAACACCCGTGGGATAGGCGAACCCCGCCCGCAAGGGCGGTGGGTAATCCGCGGCCCTTGTGGGCCGGGTTCGCCGCACACGCCCTTGCGGGCGCGGTTCGCCAATTCAGCGCTGCCGCCTCACTCGCACCTGATATATTCACCGTCGTCTCGCTTGTGACAAACTTCACGAACTCCGCATGAACCTCTTTGCGCTCAGTCCGATGCAGGATTCCAGCGCACAGATTGCGCTTTCGGCGCTGCTGGGCGTCGTCGGGTTCTACCTGCTTCTTCCGCGACCGCGTGGGCGCTTCGTGCCGGGCGGAATCGCGCTTGTGATTGCATCGGTGAGCGTGTTCGGAGTGTGGTTGCACTCTCGGTTCGGGCGACCGATGCCCGATACAATCGGCGCGCTTCTCTTCTGGTTGTTCTCGCTCGGTGCGCTCGTATTCGGAACAGTGCTCGTCGTGCAGAGGAACCCCGCGCGCGGAGCGATTGCGTTCGCGTTCGTCATCCTCAGCACGTGCGGGCTGTTTTTGCTTTTAGCCGCGCCGTTCCTGATGGCCGTGA
>JAKEEV010001210.1 GCA_022616395.1 Planctomycetia bacterium
CAAGCCTGAGGCTTTCGGCATTTGGGTTCACAACGAGCCGCGACCGCAAGGGAGCGGGTGCAGGTTCAACCACCCCCTCGCGGTCGCGGCTCGTTGGTCAGGAGCTACTCAATTCCCGAAGCGAACTCGTCGGTCATCTTTGCGCTTTTGGCAGGCGCGGGGTTGTCGGAGGTGTGGAAGTGCGTGCCCTTGGGAGCCATTTGAGGGCCGTGAGACTTCACCGACTTGCCCATCTCGCTGACCATGCCGCCGTAGCTGGCTGGCTCGTCGTCGTAATCGAACTCGTCGTAGGTGCAGACGTAGCCGGGCATCTTCGCCCGTTCGCGTTCCTCTTCATACGCCTTGATGACGGCGTTCTGAATCAGTTCGCGTGCTCCGCTGTGGATCGGGTGAGCGATGTCCGCGTGCAGTTTAGCGCGTCCATCGGTGGCTCGCAGCGCCCGCTGGTCGTCGAGCCGGGTGCCGCACTGGTTACAGAAGCGTGCCCGGAGGTGGTTCTTCCCACCGCACCGACCACAGCGGTCGGTGAGTTTGCGGCTAGGCATTGCCACAAAGATTCCTTTGGTGCCTTCGATGATCTTCAGGTCCCGGACCACGAAGGCGTTGTCGAAGGTGACCGAGCAGAACGCGAGCAGCCGCTCGTTGTTCTCCTCGCACAGCTTGATGCGAACTTCCGTGATGACCACCGCAAGCCTCCTTCAGCGGGATCTAGTGCAGTTTCGAGTTGATTGATGCGCTCGAAACTCGACTAAGGGGTAAGACTGCGAACAATAAGAACGCGTGACTCAGGTTCCTCGGCCGGGCGAGAGTTCTGGAACGCCTCGGCCACGTTTGTTGCATGAGGGCGATCACGACACAGGGCGAACACGGCGGACCCGCTGCCAGACATCATCGCTCCGCACGGGCCAAGTTCACTTAACCGGGTGCGGATTCGTCCCACCAGCGGTTCGAGTCCAAACGCTGGCTCTTCCAGGCGGTTCCAAAGCGCCTGGCCGAGTTCCTGCGCATTGCCGGCGCGGAACGCGGCACGGATTCGCTCGCCTCGTGTCGGCTCGTTCGGTACGGCAAGGTGCTTGTACACCTCGGCGGTGCCCAGACCGACCGGCGGGCACACCAGCACGAAGTGAAACACACCGCCTGCCGACTCTGGCGTTACCACTTCTCCGCGCCCGGTACACCAACCCGCGGGGAGCGTCAGGAAGAACGCCACGTCCGAACCAATGGACTCGGCGATAGCAAGAAGTTCCGAGCGTGTCAGCGCCAATTTCCAGATTTGATTCAAGCCCAACAAAACTGCGGCCGCGTCGCTTGATCCGCCTCCCAATCCCGCCTGTGTGGGAATGCGTTTCGTCAGCCGAATGGCCGCGCCGAGTTCGGGACGCTTGACGAACGCGCGAAGGGCGTTCGCGGCCTTGTGGACGAGGTTATCCGGGCCTGTGGGAAGTATGTCCGGTTCGCAGACAAGCGAGATGACTCCCGGTTCAGTCGGGCGCAGTTCCAGAGTGTCAAACAGATCGACCGCGACCAAAAGCGATTTGAGAGCGTGGAAGCCATCGGGTCGCTTGGAGAGGATTTCGAGGAACAGATTGAGCTTGGCCGGAGCCGCGAGCACAACGCCATCGCGACCGGCGGGGAACGCCGGCCGGACCAAGAATGGGTCCGTGAACGGGTCCGCGAAGCGGGGAGCGGCACCGGGGTGCGTCGTCATGGTGTTGGCTGGGGCGACTCACCAGCGAGGGAGAGTGTCCCGTCCGTGGGTGCGTATCGAGTCCGTGGAGCCGGTGAGCGAAACCTGTGTGGTGGGAACCACCACACTGAAGTCATTGGAACTGAGTGCGAACGTTAAACGAATAATCGCCAGCCGTCAAGAGGGGGATGCAAGAGAAATCCGCGCGGGATCGAACTTGGTGAGTTTGTCGTGTAATTCGTAGCCTGAATTCTGTGTCTCACACCACTTGAGATTTCACCTTTCCGTCGCAAATTCGGTTCTATGCTTGCGGTGCCGAGACCCTCCGCTCTGGCTTTGCAGGAATTCGTCGTCATGCTTCCGAAGCGACCCTCTGGTTCGCTCCCCGTGCCACCCGTGGGCCGCCGGTCCGAGTTACCTCCATTGTCCCAAACTCAGCTCTTTGAAACCGCTCGCAAACGTGTTTTGGCCCGGCTGGAAGACCGGCTCGACCTCAGCTCGACCAAGCGAATGCCGCCCTCGCTTCTGCGCCAAAGTCTCCGCCAACAAGCCGAGCAGGTAGCCGGAGTGGAAGCGCGCTCTCTGAGCCGACCCGACCGCGAACGGCTTATCGAGGAAGTGCTGATCGAATTGCTCGGCTACGGTCCACTTGAGGAACTGTTCAACGACGCAAGCGTGCGCGAGATCATGATTGCCGGTCCTGGGGTTGTGATTGTGCGCAGAGAGCAAGTTCACTGGCTCCCCACCAGTGTGCAATTTCGCGACGAAGCCCACGTTCGTGCCACGCTCGAAAAGATCACCGCTCACGCGGAGACCATCGGGCCAGAGATCACCAGCGTCGCGATGTTCGATGTGAAGCTCCCCAACGGCTTCCGCGTGCTGGCGATCATTCCGCCGGAAGCGCTCGAACAGTCAGCCACGGCCACATTCATTCGCGAAGTGGTTGTCGAAGCCCCAAAGGAACCGGCCGCGGGGATTCATCCCGCTCTGTTGGCCAGTGGATCGGCCTCCGCGGGGACGATGCGAACAGGCCCCGGCACGGTCACTGCTTCTCCTCGACCCGGTAGCGGCAGCCGACCTTCTCCGCTCCCGCCCGGCTCTCGTTCCAGCGCGACCGACCCTCCTGTCGCGACCGATCCGCTCGTGCGTCACCGCCACCGCATCCTCGACCGACTCTTCGCCAAGCTCGCCGCGCTGAAGATTTACGACATCCAAAAGCTCGAAATCACCGAACTGCGAAAGGTCGTCGCCGCGTACATTCGCGAATACTGCGAGGACGAGAAGATTTACCTCAGCGAAACCGATCAGGGCCGGCTCATGCTCGAAATTCTCACGGCGATGAATCGCTAAGGAGTGTGAGTGCGAGTGTGAGTGTGAGTGAAAAGACAGAGAAGGTTAGCCGGCTGACTTGAGCAGTTGCTTTCGTCCCGAAGGGGCGTTGGATAATAGCCCAGGACTATCCAACGCCCCTTCGGGACGAAGAGGAATGTCACTTCCCCAGCGAGGTGAAATCGACGGTGACTCGTTCGCCGGCGCGGAAGGGCACCTTCTGCGTGATCGTTTCCGGTTGGCCGTTGCGAATCACCTCCGCGCGCAGCAAGTACGCATATTCGCGCCCCGCGGGCAATGGCGGAGTCGAGAACTGCCTCACCGGGTCCTTCGATGGACTCTTGCGGTCGTCCACATAGAGCGTTGCACCGGGGGGGAGTTTCACGGTGATCGTTGCTCGGTCCCCGCCGGGCGAGGGCGGGATGACCGGCGTTTCAGGCGGTGACGGGGCAGCCTTCGCTGGCTCTGGTGTCGGTGTGACCGGCGGAACCACCGCGGGGGGCGCGGTGGAGGTGGGCGTGCCGCTCGTCTTATCGGACTGAGCGGGCTTCGCTGCGGTCAGGTCCACGAATTCAACCGTGACCGTTCCGCCGGCTCGGACGTTCACCTTTTTGGTCACACTCACTGTCTCGCCGTCTCGATCGTACTCAACCTTGAAGCGATAGGTAAACTCCTGGCCCCTGGGCAACTCGGGAGTCACGAACTTGCGTTCAGCACCTGTGAGCTTTAACTGGCGGCCATCGGCGGTGAGTTTCGCATCGGCCGGGAGCTTGACAATCACCGTGGCGCGCCCGGTTGGGCCGTTCGACATCAGCGCCGGCGAGTTGTGACTCGCGGGACGGAGGCCAATCGTGCCCGGAGGGGCCATCGGCGGCGCGGGATCGGGCACCGCGAAGGGAATGTTCGGTGTGCCGGGGAAGGTGTCGAAGTTCGGAGGAGGAGCAGGCATCGGGAACCCGCCCTGACACGACAACCCGCCGTTGAACACCGGTGTGTAGGAATAAGCCGGTCCGCCGAAGCACGAGTACGCGCTTCCGGAACATGCGTAGCCCGAACACGAGTAACTCGCTCCGAAGCAGCCGTAGCTTCGACCAGTGCAACCGTAACCGGAGTCACGATCGAAGAACCGTCGGGTGCGGTCGGCCAGTCCCAGACCGAACACCCCGCCGTTGCATCCGTTGCACGAAGCCGGAGATGCCGCGACTCCCGCACAGCCAGCGTAGCGCATGGCTCCACCGCCACAACCGCCACAGCCGTTACTGTCGCGATGGAACAGGTCGCGGAAGTAGCCGTGGAACTGAGGAGCTTCCGGTGCGGTGGTCAGCGCGGTCATCAATACGATGCTGTACATCGGTAAAGCCTTGTCAGGATCACGTCACTTCACTCTGGAGACTCTGCGGAGTCTCTAGCGCGAAGATAACCGGCGCAGTTGGGGCGGGCAAATCGACTTGATGCAAACTTTACAACGAAGTGGACTGGTCCGAGGTTCACTCCCGCGTGATGCCGACATTGGGTATAATCGTCACAATTGACCTTGGCGCGGAAATCAGTGAACGGTGATCGGTAATCAGTCATCAGAGAGAAAACCGCGCTGACTGATTACCGATCACTGATTACTGATGACTGATTACTGTTCTCTGCTGGAGTTCTCAATGCCCCTTCGCAATCTGGCCTGGCTGCTCATCGTCCCCGGACTTGTCGGGATGGGTTTGGCGGTCACGGCTAGCGCTCCTCCGCCAGACAAGGACTACAAGCTCGTCCGGCAGCTTGTGGACGTGTTCGCGGAAGTCGATGCGAACTTCTATCGCGAACTGACCGACGAGGAGAGGCAGCAGTTCGTCGAGGCGATGATTAACGGCGGGCTACAGAAGCTCGACCCGCACTCCGAATATTTCAATGCCGCGGCTCTGAAGCAGTTTGAATCCGACAGCCAGGGAAGTTTCGGCGGTGTCGGGATTCTGCTGGGCATCGACCCAAAGACAAAGTTCCTGATGGTCGATCACCCGATGCCCGGCACGCCCGCTTACGAAGCCGAGTTGATCGCGGGCGATCTGATCGTGAAGGTTGGAGACACATCCACCGAGGGGATGACCGTTCCCGAAGCCCGCAAGCTGATTACCGGCGAACCAAACACCAATGTCACGCTCACCATTCGTCGTGCCGGGCAACCTGATAAGCAAGTGACTCTCACGCGAGCGAACATCCAAACTCACCCGATCTCCGGAGTTCGCCGACGGAGCGACGACCCGGCGAAGTGGGAGTGGTTTGTCGATAAGCCCAACGGCATTGCGCTGATTCGCATTTCCACCTTCAACGAACTGACCGACAAGGAGTTGGAGGCCGCGGTGAAGGAGATCGAAGACGCTGGCGGAAAGGCGATCATTCTCGATTTGCGCGGAAACGGAGGCGGATTGCTCGATCAGGCGATCAAGGTGCCCGATCTGTTCCTGACGCAGGGAAGGATCGTCAGCACCAGGGACCGGCGAAGTAAGGAACGCGTTTTCGAGGCCAAGGAGAGCGGCACGATCTTCCTTCCGGCTGAACAGAAGCCGCTGGTGGTGTTGGTGAACGAACACAGCGCAAGCGCTAGCGAGATCGTGGCCGCGGCGTTCCAGGATCACAAGCGGGCGGTGATTGTCGGCGAACGCACGTTCGGGAAGGGAAGCGTTCAGAAACTTCTGCGACTCGGCACCGATCCGCCCACCGCGATCAAGCTGACGACCGAAACCTGGTGGCGTCCGAGCGGAGCGAACATGGACCGCCGACTTGCTCCGAAGGACAAGCTCGACGAGTGGGGAGTGAAGCCCGATTTTGAAGTGCCGCTGACGCCCGAACAAAGACTCCGTTACCGGGTCGAGTTGTACAAGTCGCAATGGCTGGCCGGTAAGCCGTCGGTGGTTGGCCCGACTCAACCTCCTCCTCCCACACCGAAGGACGACAACGGCAAGCCAATCATCGACGACTCGAAACCATTCGAGGATCCGCAACTGCTCAAGGCCGTGGAGTACCTGAGGAAGAAGCTTACGGGCGTCGGGCAAGCGCCCGTGCCAGCACCGATCCCCGCGCCACCTGCCGGCGGGTTCCTGACGCCAATCGCCGGATAGGACGCATTCGGAAGGCGTGCCGTAACCAAACGAGCCGCGACCGCAAGGGAGCGGGTGTCTTGTCTCTTGTCTGGACCGCGGGCATCTTGCCCGCTTGTCACATGCGGCCGTCCCGGCCGCGGTCCAGACAAACCAAGCCCGCTCCCTTGTCAGTAGTTTCAAGTTGGGAGAGGGGAGAGGGCATGGTGTTTTCAGCCCACCTCAGCCCACTTCCCACGGTTGGACGAGGGCGGAGGCTGGGACTGGACACAGAAGCGCTACCCTGCACCCCACCCCACGCCAAGTGAGCCAGGCGAAAACACGCAAACCGAGAATGG
>JAKEEV010001211.1 GCA_022616395.1 Planctomycetia bacterium
CCAGTCCCTTCGCGCGGAAAGCGTCCGCGACCGCCAGAGCAACCTCCGCTGTCCCCGCGTCGCGCGCGACGTAGGAACCGGTCGCGATGATCCGCGATTCCCCTCCGCACACTCGCGTAACCACAAGTGTGAGCGCGGAGCGAGGATCCGACCTGGACACAAGCTCCACGATCCAGTCCGAACGAGGTGGTGAGGCCGACAGAAAGCGCCGGTATCTGGACTCTGCGGACAGATTGCGGAAGAAGGCGGCGAGAGCCGGGGCGTCGGCCGGGCCGGCGCGGCGAATGTGTGCGGTCGAACCATCGCGCAGAAGCAACCGCCCGGTCTCGGCCGAATCCTGACAGGGTGGGCTGATGAATCGCGGGCGCACCGGGGCATGCATGGTCGTCCTCCGAGTTGTTCTGAGGTCGAACTCTGGATGTTCGGCTGACCGCACCCGGCATGCCAACGGAACCTGCGCTTCGTTTCCCCGACTCGCGTTCCTCGACAGATCGGCGCACCGCAGCAACTCGCGTCGTCGCGAATGTGCCGAATTCGCACACCGGTGTGCCGGTTGGGACCAAGCCGCGCCCGTAAATGACCCAGTCGCCCTGAAAACACGCGAGTTTTCGAGGTGGTACAGACTTTGCAAACTCCCCAACCCGCCGCGTCCTCGGACGCGACGGATGGAATGATGAACACTCACGGAGGGGAAGCCATGCTGGTGCTCACTCGCAAGATCGGTGAGAGTATCGTGATCAGTGGGGGGATCGTGATTCGCGTGCTCAGTGACAAAAGCGGACGGGTCCGGCTCGGGATCGAGGCCCCAGAAGAAGTGTCAATTCTGCGCGGAGAGCTTCTGACGGAGTTCGAGACATCTCCCAACAAAATCCAAACCCGTCGAGACACGTTCACGAAGCAGAAAGGGACTGGCACACCGCTTCAACCGAGTCACTGACCGCTCTCTCCTTCGCTCCGTTCGCTGCTTGTGTTCACACTGAGTCCGTGCTTGTCGATGAGCCGGTAGAGAGTTCGGCGGCTGACGCCCAGCGCCTTGGCCGCCTGCACTTTGTTCCCGCCGATCTTGCGCAGTACGTCCGCGACGTGCTGCCGCTCGACCGCATCCAGATCGTCTGGACCAGCGACCGGCGGAGGAACACCCGGCGCCAGAGCCGGTCGCGCTGAGAGTATTATTTCGGGCAAGTCGTCGGTCGTGATGGTGTCACCCTCGGCCAAAATCTGTGCCCGTTCCAGTACATTCGCTAGCTCGCGGATATTTCCCGGCCAGTCGGAGCCACACAGCACCCGCATCGCGGACTCATCCACCTTGAACGGCACCTTCCCGATCTGTCTCGTATGCAGGAAGTGGTCGATCAACGCGGGGATGTCCTCGCAGCGCTCCTTGAGCGGGGGAAGTGCGATCGAGATGACGTTGAGCCGGAAGAACAGATCCTCGCGGAACCGCCCGGCCTTCACTTCGTCCTCCAGCGGCTTGTTGGTGGCCGCGACCACGCGCACGTCGGCGTGCTTCTCCTGGGTGCTCCCCACTCGTCGGTAGTGGCCGTCTTCCAGCACGCGGAGGAACTTCGCTTGAAGGGCCGGGGCCATTTCGGCCACCTCGTCGATGAACAACGTACCGCCCTCGGCCACCTCAAACAGCCCCGGTTTGGTCCGCTCGGCACCGGTGAATGCGCCCTTCTCGTGGCCGAACAACTCGCTCTCCAGAAGATTCTCCTGAAGGGTGGCGCAGTTAACCGTCACGAGCGGTTTGTCGCGCCGCGGACTGTTCCCGTGGAGCGCCCGCGCGACCAGTTCCTTGCCGGTGCCACTCGGCCCTCGGACAAGCACAGTCGCGTCGGTTGGTGCAACCTTCTCAATCATCGAGACGACCTTCCGCACCGCGGGGCTATTACCGACGATACGGTATCGGGCTGACTCGAACACCAGACGCTTGACGAACTGGCGGAGGCGCACGTTCTCAACGCGCAGTCGGCGCACCTCCACCGCGCGGCCGAGGACGGGCATGATCTGCTGGAGACGAAAGGGCTTGAGGATGTAGTCGAACGCCCCGGACTTCATGGCTTCGACCGCGGTCTGGATCGTACCCTGACCGGTCATGATGATGCCGACGAGGTTCGGGTCGATTTCCAGCGCTTGCCGAAGGAGCTGGATGCCGTCGGTGCCGGGCATCATCAGGTCCGACAGCAGCACGTCGAAGGCACCGGTGCGGAGCACGTCGAGGGCCGCGGCCGGGTCGGAAAGCCCATGAGCCTCGAATCCTTCCTCGCGGAGCGATTCGCAGAGGGCCTTCATCAACTCAACTTCATCGTCCACGACGAGCAGCGTGCCGCGGGTGGCGGGTGAGGTCATGCGATCCTCGTTGAGCTTGTGGAACAGCGCTGAACCGTGATCGGCGCGAAGGAGTGTCGCGTTGACAAGGTTCAAGCTGTGAGATCGTTGCCGAAAGCCCTTCCCTACAAGCTAAGTGTTACAGACCCGGGAGTGGAGTGGAAGACTCCCGACTTTCCAGTCAGAGTAAATCCAATCGTCGAGCGGTTGGTTAGAGAATCGGGGAATGATCACACTTTCCGGTCCTGCACGCAGCCCGTCATTGTGTGTCCGTTCCGCACACTTCTGCTGAGGTGAGAAGCGGTTCGGAGCCGCTTGAATCTCGCTTCGCCTCGCGTCCCACGCGATGGCACTGAGTTTGCAATCCGCAATCCCGCGTGCTCGGAACTCTCGTCTGGAGCGGAGTTCGCACCCGTGGTCATCCAAAGTTAACCGGAGTGCTGTTCCAATGTTCTCGCACATGATCCGCAAGTGTTACCGTGCGCTATTGCAGAAGCGCCCAGTTCCGCGACCTCGTCTGCTCGGCCTTGAGCCACTCGAAGCCCGCGAGGTGCCGGCCGCCGTCTACGCGCTGGGGACGTTCAACACCCTGATCCAGTTCGACACTGCCAGACCCGACTTCGCGCGCAGCATCAGCATCACCAACCTCGCATTGTTTGACGAGGTTCTCGTGGGGCTTAACTTCCGGCCCAACTACGACGGGCTCTACGCCTTCTCCGCGAAGGCGATCAGTACCGCCAATTCGCCCGTTACACTCTACAAAATCGACCCACTCACGGGCGTTGCGACCTCGACTTCACTGCAGACGACGCTGCCGGGGGCGGGGAATGTCGCGAGCAGTTTCAGCTTCGACCCGACCAATGAATTTCGCATCCGGTATGCCAACGTCAATGACGAGAACGCGCGCTTCTCCGTCGGCGTGTTCGTCGATGATCCGAACCTGAACCCGGCGGGCGCGCAGATCATCGCGACGGCCTACGACCGCAACTTCGAGCGCACAAGCGGCACAAGTGTGCCGACGACGCTCTACGGCATCTCGCGCGCAACAAACAGCCTGGTGACCATCGGTGGCATCGACGGCTCGGCGACGGGCGGACCGGACGGTGGCGTGATCGCGACGGTCGGCCCGCTGGGAGTAACGCTCGACGCAGGCTCCGACGCGGGGTTCGACATCATCGGAAGCAAGGACAACGGCGGGCTGGGCACGGCGCTGGCCGCGCTGAGGGTCGGCGGCGTCACCGGGCTTTACAGCATCAATCTCTCCATCGGGGCCGCCACGTTCATCAGCGCCATCAACGTCCCCGGTAGCACCGACGGGACACCGGTGCGGAGCCTCGCGCTTGTGCCGGATAGCACACTGGTCGTCGGTTCTGGGCTGGGGGCCAATGGCGATGTGCGCATCCTCGACCCGGACGCCTCGACGATCCGCCAGGCGATTGTCCCATTCGCGGGCTTCCAGGGCGGCGTGCATGTGGCGACCGGCGACGTGACCGGCGAGGGCATTCCCGATGCCATCGTCAGCGCGGATGCCCCACAGGGGCACGTGAAAGTGTTCGATGGTGCAACCGGTGAACAGTTGCCAGGGTTCATCGGCAGTTTCTTCGCCTTCGAGGGGTTCAACGGCAATGTTCACGTTGCCTCCGGCGATGTGAATGGCGACGGCTTTGCCGATGTGATCGTGACCGCCAACGGGGCGAATGGGCACGTGAAAGCATTCAGTGGCGCAGATGGCGCGCTCCTGAGCAGTTTCCTCGCCTACCCAGGCTTCGCGGGCGTCACGACGGTCGCCGCGAGCGACTTTGATCACGACGGCGACGACGAGATCGTGACGGTCGCGTCGGCCAACGGCCACGTCAAGGCGTTCCGCGGCGATGGCACGCTGCTGGTTCTTACGGTCCCCGGCCATCCGGTCCGGGATCCGTTCGGAGTTCAGATCACATACAGCTTCTTGGCGTTTTCGGGCTTCCCCGGCGTTGTGAACGTCGCGGCGGGCGAGGTCAGCGGCCCTCTGGGCATCGTCCCGGCCATCGTCGTATCCACTGGGGCCGGCACGCGAGGCCACGTGAAGGTGTTTGACGGGCGGAGCCTCTGGCAATTCGCGAGCTTCTTCACGTTGCCGCCGGGTGTCACCAGCGGGGTGTCCGTGGCTCTGGCCGACGCAAACAGCGACGGCATCCCCGACATCCGCGTGACGCCGGGCTTGGGAGTGCCAGCTAACGTACTCGCTTTCAACATCACTGGCCTGCAGATTGGGCCGGTGTTCCCGGCGTTCGCCAACTTCCAGGGAGGAGCGACCATCGCCGGTGCGCGGTTCTGATCGCTCTGTGGATACCCGACGACGGACGAGTTGCTCTGGGTCGCGGAGGCGGAACTGCGACTCCTGAATCACCACACGAGCCGAGCTGCCAAAGTTGCTGAGTGTGTCAAATCGGTCACGCGGTGGGATGGGGTGTGCGGATTTGAGACAGACGTCCGCCACCAGTTCGTCGTGTCTTTCATGAAGCACAACAGATCGTGCCTCGACGAGTTTGGCTTCCGAATTGCTTGGCCTTGCTCCAGCGTTGCGTTTGCCACCACCCCAGACTGGATTCGCGGAGATTACCCGTGAACGAAGCGAAGACCCTCTCGCAGCCGCTGGTTGCCAGCGACCTGATGAGCGCTACGGTTTTGACCATCACTGCCGACACGCCGTTGAAAGACGCGGCGATGCAACTGGTCCGCGCTGGTGTTCACGGCGCACCGATTGTCGAACAAGACGGTCGGTGTGTCGGTGTGCTGTCCGTGTCTGACCTCGCCCGGTGGGCCGCCGGGATGGGTAAGTCCCAGGCTCAACGCCCGCGGACCTGTGCCTTCCAGGAGAAGCACCGCGAACCCGGAGGCCAGGAATCGACACGCTGCCTGCTCGCCGAGGGAACTTGCCCGTTTCAGAGACCCGGCGAGATTCAACTGGATGGTACGGTAAGCGTACTCTGCTCCGAACCCAATAACGTCCTCGCGGACTGGCAGATGGTCGAACTGGAGTCCATCCCAGGTGATGCCGTTCGCGACTTCATGACCACCGAGGTGGTGACCACTGCTCCGGACACTTCGGTCTCCAGGATGGCCCGGTTGATGTTGGATCGCGGGGTCCACCGCCTCCTGATACTCGACTCCGAGCGCCGACCAGTCGGAATCGTCTCCGCCAACGATCTCCTTCAAGTTCTGGCCCATCCTGAGTTCACCATGACGGGAGGTGAGCAGGAATGACCGCTCCTCTCACAGTCGCTTATTTCTCGATGGAAGTTGGTTTGGAGCCGGACTTGCCCACATACAGCGGTGGACTTGGAGTTCTCGCCGGGGACACTCTCCGAGGCGCAGCGGACCTTGGCGTGCCAATGGTCGCGGTCACTCTGGTCCACCGCAAGGGTTACTTTCACCAGCATCTCGACACCAAGGGGACTCAGTCGGAAACTCCCGCCGAGTGGTCACCGGAATCGCGCCTGGAACCGATGCCGCAGCGAGTCGGAGTGACCATTGAAGGGCGGACAGTTCTGGTTCGTGCGTGGAGGTACCTGGTTCGCGGGCTGTTGGGGGTGGTGCCGGTCTACTTGCTCGACACCAACCTTGAGGAGAACTCCGAGTGGGATCGTCGACTGACCGACACGCTCTATGGCGGTGATTTGCACTACCGGCTCTGTCAGGAGGTGGTGCTGGGGGTCGGTGGAGTAGAGTTCCTGCACGCTGCGGGTCACGATAGCGTCACGACCTACCACATGAATGAAGGCCACGCAGCTCTCTTGATCCTCGGCTTGTTGGAGGAATTCGCGGGCGGTCAGGTGCCTCAGGAAGTGAGCGAAGAGGCACGCGAGGTGATCCGGCATCGATGTGTGTTCACAACTCACACACCGATTCCCGCCGGGCACGATCAGTTCCCCGCGGAGTTGGTTCGCGGGGTTCTGGGTGAACCCGCCGCGTCTCTTCTTTTGGCTTGTGATGGGTGTCTGGACGGAATCTTGAACATGACGGGGCTGGCTCTCACCTTCTCCCGATACGTCAACGGGGTCGGGATGCGCCACGAGGAGATCTCGCGCGGCATATTCCCCGGCTACCCGATCAACTCGATCACCAACGGCATCCACGCTCTCACCTGGGCAGCGGAACCGTTCCGCGAACTCTACGATCGCCATTTCCCCGAATGGCGGCGGGATAATCTCTACCTCCGCTATGTCATCAATGTTCCTCCGGGAGAGATCGCCGTAGCGCACGAGGCGTGCAAGCGACAGTTGCTCGCGGAAGTGGACCAGCGAACCGGAGTGAAACTCGACCCCTCCGCCCTGACCCTCGGGTTCGCGCGTCGGGCGGCTGCATACAAGCGGGCGGATCTGCTGTTCACTGACCCCGACCGCCTACGGCGATTCGCCCACACAGCCGGGCCGCTCCAGATCGTCTTCGCCGGGAAGGCTCACCCACGGGACGAGGGCGGGAAGGCGCAAATCCGCCGGGTGTTCGAGGCCGCTGCGAACCTGAAGGCAGATGTGAGGGTGGTCTATCTGGAGGAGTACGACATCGCTCTGGCACGGTTGCTCTGCGCCGGCGCGGACGTGTGGCTGAACACTCCGCTCAAGCCGCAGGAGGCATCTGGGACGAGTGGAATGAAGGCAGCGGTGAACGGCGTGCCGAGTTTGAGCATCCTGGACGGGTGGTGGGTCGAAGGCTGCCTGGAGGGACTGACCGGTTGGGCGATCGGTGAAGACGGCGGGAAGCCGGGCGACCCCGAGCGAGAGGCGGCCTCACTCTACGACAAACTGGAGCACGTCATTGTTCCGCTGTTCTACGACAGGCCGCTTGCGTTCGCCGAGGTGATGAGATCAACGATCGCGTTGAACGGTTCGTACTACAACGCCCAGCGCATGGTTGCCCAGTATGTCCGGAATGCTTACGCGATCAGCGCCGAGGAGTGTGAGGGGAGGAGCGGTCGGGAAGTTCCCGGCATTCGCTCCGTCTCCAGCGCCGCGTCGTGTCCAGCCGCATAGGTTCGCTTGCCTCCGGATGACAAGCTGATTCGAGACTTGAGTGAGGCCATGATTGAGCGGGCCGAGCCAGTGAAAGAGTTCGCCGTGATTGATTACTCCACACCTAACCCAGACGAGGACAAACCATGAGCACGACAGGACTGGCGGCGTTTGATTCGACTCTTCACACCACACACATCTGGCTGAACGAGATCTGCGAAGAACTCGGCTGGGAGCGTGATCCGCAGCGAGCGTACAAGGCCCTTCGAGGGGCACTCCACGCTCTGCGCGATCGCCTCCATCCAGGAGAGGCGGCGGGGTTCGCGGCTCAGCTTCCGCTTCTGGTGCGCGGAATCTTCTACGAAGGGTGGCACCCGGCTGACAAACCGAAAAAGACCCACTCGCTGGGTGAGTTCCTGGTTCCGGTTGCGGTCGAATGTCGCTCCGATGGCAAGACTTCGCCGGAAGCCATCGCACGAGCGGTGTTCGCGGTCGTCCGGCGACACATGTCGGTGGGCGAGGTGGCGGACATTATCACCGTGCTTCCAACCGAGATTCAACGCTTATGGGCCAGGGCTTTCAGGGTGTCCACAGCGTTGTAAGTTAGCCATTGACTGTTAGTTGTGAGTCTCTCTGATTGAGGTTTGCTCGTGATACCCGCTGCATTTGAAC
>JAKEEV010001212.1 GCA_022616395.1 Planctomycetia bacterium
TGCCTACCAACCTGCTCTCCTCCCTCCCTACAACCCCACCTCACGGGGCCTGCCATGCTCGATCTGGTCACTGGCGCTTCGTCTGATTGCTCTGGAGTTTCGCGTCGCACGTTCTTGCGTCTTGGTGGTCTCGCCGCGTTCGGCCTCAGCTTCCCGCAATACCTCTGGGCGATGGCGAACTCCGCGACAAACACCAGCGCGCCGAAGGCCAAAGCCAAGCGCTGTATTTTGCTCTGGATGCAAGGCGGACCGAGCCACATTGATACATTCGACCCGAAGCCCGATGCGCCGCCTGAGATTCGCGGAGAGTTCGGCACCGTGCAGACGACGCTTCCCGGAGTGCGGTTTGCCGATGTCTCCCCGATGCTCGCCAAGCAAACAGATAAACTGGCGGTCATCCGCGGACACGATCCGAAGAACGGCTCACACGGAGTCGCCGATCACCTGATGATGAGCGGGCACAAGTTCAACGCGTCTCTGCCGTTCCCGTGCTTCGGGTCAGTCGTTGCGAAGGAACGCGGATATGTGGACGGCATGTTGCCCTTCGTGCAACTCGGCCGCGCGATTGATCGGCGCTTCAATGGAGGAATCGCAGGCTTCCTCGGCGATCAGTTCAACCCGTTTGAAGTGCCGGACGATCCGAGTTCACCGCGCTTCATGGTTCGTGACCTCGGAATCGCCACTGACGCAGAACGCAAACGTCTCGAACGGCGATACGCGATGCTCAACGACCTGGAGAACTACCAGAAGACCACCGAGACAACTGGAGTGGTGAAGGCGCGGGATGAGTTTTACGAAAAAGCACACAGCATTATCACCGGCCCGGCCGCGAAGAAGGCATTCGATCTGGCTCAGGAACCGGACAAGCTCCGTGAGCGCTACGGCAAGAATTCGCTCGGTCAGGGGTGCTTGCTTGCTCGTCGATTGATCGAAGCGGGCGTGCAGTTCGTCACCGTCACCGATGGCGGATGGGACACGCACACGAACAACTTCAAGAGCCTGAAGGACCGACTCATGCCGCGAGTGGATCGCGGGCTGTCTGCTTTGATCGACGACCTCGACACGCGCGGAATGTTGGATGAAACCCTGGTGGTGTGGTTCGGAGACTTCGGCCGCACTCCAAAGGTGAATCCAACCGCTGGGCGCGATCACTGGAGCACCGCGGGCGTTGCTCTGATGGCCGGAGGTGGATTGAAGGTCGGGCAAGTCGTCGGCAAGACCAACGCGCTGGCTGAAGTGGTGACCGATAACCCGGTCAGCCCGCAGGACATCGCAGCGACCATCTACCACACGCTCGGCATCAACCTGCATACGTGGTACAAGACTCAGGACGGCCGACCCATCGAACTGTGCCCCGAAGGAAAACCGGTCAAGCAGTTGATCTGAGTGAACAGGAAGCCCGCTCCCTTGCGGTCGCGGCTCGTGAAGGCACAACGAGCCGCGACCGCAAGGGAGCGGGCTTCCGCTTTCAAACACAAAAGCCCCGGACACTGTCCGGGGCTTTCGGCTTATTGACCGCGTCGGGTTTACTTCTCATCCTGAGGGTATGGAAGGCTCACAGACACCGCCGGGCAATATTGCCGCAGTACTGCGGCGGAACCACGATTCACGGGGTTGTTCCAGACCGCCGCAGTACTGCGGCAATATTGCCCGAAAGCGGTGCTGGAACAGCCTTCCTCACGTTGAGTGCCTGACAATTCGCTCGGACGACGCAACATCGTCCTGTCGCAAAGCGACGAGCTAAACAACGCGGTCAACGCATCTGTTGTAAGCGATCACACGAGCCGAGCAAGGTCGGATGTGCGGTAGTGGATCGGGTGATTCAACCCAGCCGGCTAACGCCGGCGGTTCGACAAAGCCCCGTCGAACCGCCGGCGTTAGCCGGCTGGGTTCTGACAAACTGCCAAAATCTCTGACGGCACCCAGGCCGGATGTGTTCCCCCCA
>JAKEEV010000173.1 GCA_022616395.1 Planctomycetia bacterium
GGTGGGTGTGGGGGACATGCGGAAACCTCCTCGGCGATGTTGTACCACATCCGGTACGAAACCCTCAACCCGGTTTGACGAAGCGAATGGCTTCACTCCCCTGTTCCCGTCTCCGGGGCGAATCCGCGGCGCATCTGGTGTCTGGTTAGGTGGTGGCAGGGTTGGGTGGAGGCGGCGCGATCGCGCCAACTGCCAGGCAATCGCGGCAATCGCGGTAAGCGCTGGCCAGAAAGTCAGTGATTGTGTCGAGTTGCTTGTGTGCTGGAAGGTCGAAGAATTTCAAATCCGGAGCGGAGAGATCGAGTTCAAAGAGTGGCTTTCCTCGTGACAAGCTCCCGCGGCCAAGCGCGGCGAACCGCTGCGCATCGTGCTGTGCGTATGCGAACGCGAACCGGACCACATGTGCGCGATCGTACGCGACCCCAACCCAATATCGCTTGCCGTCCAAATACAACCCAACCACCTCACCCCACGCACCAGGAGCCTTGTGGACAGGTATGCCAGCACGCGTTAACCCCGCCTCGATCATCCAGAGCAACCGCCGGAAGGCCCTCGCGCCGCTGCTCAGGTCTGTTGTCACTGGCTCCATTGTCAAACCCTCCGCACGAAGGAAAGCGACAAACTGACTCGTAAGGAACGCGGCAACTGGGTCGCTGAGTCGAAGATCGTTGAGTCGGACGGCAATCTCCGCCCAACGGAGCCGACGAACGAGCACGGGTGTCTCGACGGCAGCGATTTCGCTATCTGGCACCGGCCTGGCCGTCAGAAGGACCAGTCGCTTCGTTTGGTGTGGCTCTCGGAGCAGAATGTCGCGGTAACGTTCAATCTGGGTTGCGCCGAACTCACTCCACTTCTTTACCTCGATCAGACAGAGCACGTTCTCGGCTTCCGCTCGCACATCCGGACGGCCCAACTCGGTGTCCCACTGGGTGTCAACGACTGCCGCAATCGGCATCGTCTCTGGGCCGTCACCAAAACACACCCAGGACAACAGCGGGTGTCCGATGTCCGGTTGCCGCTCGCGGAGGTGATGAAGCAGGCAGACGAACGCCTCCGTCAGGACGTTCTCATCCTGCCGGGTTGCCCACCGAGCCATTGACGAAAACAGGTTGATAGCGGGATTCATAGCCTTCACTCCCCACTTCCCGTCTCCGGGGCAAATCCGCGGCGCATCTGGTTTTCGGTGATGGTGCGAGGGAGGAGGAATTGCAGCAGGTAGTCCGGGCCGCCGGCCTTCGAGCCGATGCCGCTGAGCTTGAA
>JAKEEV010001213.1 GCA_022616395.1 Planctomycetia bacterium
CGTCCCTTTGGTTGAGGTTGGGCATCGGAGACAACGACCACAAAGAGTGTGGCCGCGAACGCCAGTGCAGCTCGAAGGCGATTCATGGCGAATCTCTTGGCAAGAGGAAAAGGGAACTGGCCGCACTTACTGTGCGGCCAGAGCCGTGAAAGGGCAGTGAGAAACGTGTTGATTCGTAGGCCGGCCTACGGAACGAGGATCACGGACCGAATGGGCTAAATGGCCTGAACGAGCCGCCACCACCGAATCCACCGCGAGTGGGGGATACCGGAGCCTTCACCAAGCCGGGGAATGGGTCGCCGGTGAGTTCCTTCCACTTTGCCCGTTGCGCATCGGTCAGTTGCTTGACGATGCGTTCGTCGAGTTGATCGCGGAGTTTTCGACGCACATCGAGTTGTTTCTCCACACCGATCCTTTCTTCCCGAATCAAGACGGCGAGTTGTGTGAACTTGTTGGCAATGCCGCGGATGTTTTTCTGCTGCTCGGGCGTGAGGGCAAGTGCTTTCGCAATTTCCGGTGGACCGCTCGTGCCAGCGAGTACCGACTCCAGCGAGTTCGCTGCGGCCAGTTGAATCACCAACTGGTCGAGTCGCTTCTTTTGGTCCGGGGATCGCATCGACGACCTTTGTGAATTCCTCGACGGCCACGGAAATGGCAAGCGTAGTGATAACGCGCTCGTATCCGACCCGCAATCGGCTGCTGATGTTGTCATTGGCTTCTCACGCGGGTGCCAGAAGCTTGGCGAATTGTGGTGCTGGGCGCGGAACTGTGGTCAGACGCGTGGGTTCGATCTCGCGGGGTGTCGAAGCAGCTTCACCACACTGCGGGAGTGTTGGCAATTGATGAGAGAGCTGTGAGAATTGAGACCGGACGCTTGTTCCCTCTGGGAGAGGGGGTAGCATCTCACTCCGGTACCGCCCCGTCTTGGCCAATGTGCCCGCTCGCGGGACTGGCCACCCACACCTTCGGAGTTCCTTCCATGCGCAAGCTGTTGATGGCCCTGATCGCGATGTTCTTCATGGCTGGGTTAGTGATCGCTGCTGAAGTGATCGTGGTGAGCTACGACAAGGACAAGAAGGAATTGAAGGTCAAGGAAGGCGACGCCGAGAAGGTCTACAAGGTTACCGACAAGACCAAGTTCACGATCACGGACAAGGACGGCAACGCGAAGGAAGCGAAGTACGAAAACTTCGAGAAGCGCGTGACGAGCAAGTTTGCCGCCTCGGGCAAGATGAAGATCGACATCAAGACGGACAAGGAAAACATCACCGAGGCGAAGTGGAAGGGCGTCAAGGGCAAGAAGTAATTC
>JAKEEV010001214.1 GCA_022616395.1 Planctomycetia bacterium
CCGCGTTCAACCAACCGCCGCGCGATCAGACATCGGCGGCCGTAGGAGTCCGTCGGCTCGCGGCCGATGCCGTACATCTCCTGCACGCGAAGCGGTTCACGCGAGATGTCGAGCGCATCGGTTGCTTCGAGTTGCATTCGAGCCGCTAGTTCGTAAGACGCGATGCGCGCGTCAAGCGTCGGTTGGTCGGGCCGGTTTCGCTTGTGCATCGCGTCGAGTTTCGAGAGCAGATCGCTTTCAGCCTTCGCGATGCTCGCCGGTCGCTCGGTGTCGGGCTTCAGATTCAGTACAGGCGAACCAGTCGAGCGAAACCGCGTGCCCTGGAACACCGGAGGCAGGAACCCGGACTGCCAGTTCTCCACTCCATTCACGGGCAAGCCCTTCGGGTCGTCGAGCACGACATACGCGGGGAGGTTCTGGTTCTCGCTGCCAAGACCATACGTCACCCACGAGCCGAGCGTCGGTCTGCCCGGTGTGATCTTCCCCGACTGAATCATGTACACAGCCGGTTCGTGCGTGATGTTCGTTGTGTGCATCGACCGGATGAAGGTGATGTCGTCCACTACGGTCGCGAGGTGGGGCATCGCGTCGGAAACATCAGCTCCGCACTTGCCGTGTTTGGCGAACTTGAACGGACTGCGCATGATCGCGCCCGCTCTCTTGATGAATTCGATCTCGCCCGCGAGTTTCTCGGCGTAGCTCTTGCCGTGAAGCCGGTCGAGTTCCGGCTTCGGGTCGAACAGGTCCATCTGGCTCGGTCCGCCATTCTGGAAGAGGTGAATGACGGCCTTCGCCTTCGCCGCGAAGTGCGGCTTTCGCGGCTTGAGATCGGTGTGAGGCGCGATCGCTTCCGCGCGCGCGAAGTCCGCATCGAGCAGCGATGCGAGCGCGGCACCGAAGATGCCTCCGGGCACGCTGCGGAACAGATCGCGACGGGAGAGGGAGCGAGCGAGCATGAAAGCTTCCGAGGAGGTTCGCGGCTTTCATAGTAGTCATCACGCTCCGCGTGATGGCCGCTCGGAGAGCGGCGCTTTTCTTCCTGATGCGATAAAGCCCCGTCGCTACGCGACGCCATCACGCGGAGCGTGATGACTACTCTGAAGACAAAAGGCTCAATCCACATACAAGAACGCGGCGGAGTTCAGAATCGCGTGGCAGTAGGTCGCCAGCGCCTTCAGTTCGGCTGAGTCGCGGTCGGGTTTGCCGGTCGCGGTCAGTTGCTTCTCCCACTCGTCCGCGAGCTTTTCCAGAGCCTCGATACCGAGCTTCTTCTCTTCGGTGGTGGGCAACCGACTCAGCGCGATGAGATACACCGCGTTCACCTGTCGAGCCGGGTATCCGCCGGCTTCACGTCTCACGCGCTTCGCGAATTCGGCCGCGAGTTGTTCCACCATTCCGTTATTCATCAGGTAAAGCGCCTGAGGAGCGACCGTCGAATCGCGGCGCTCGACGCAGTTCGGATTCAGTTGCGGGAAGTCGAATGTCTCCGCATGAGTCGGGAGTTGCTTCCGCGTTTGCTGAACGTAGATGAGTCGCCGCCAGCCCTTCGCGGTGCCAGTTGGGGTGATGAGTCCGTCCTTGCGCGCTTGAACCACGTCCGCCGGGCCACCGCGCCTTTCGTCCAGCTTACCCGCAACAAGTAAAAGCGAATCGTAGAGCGCCTCCGCATCGAGTCGCACCATCGGCATTCGCGAATAGAGCGCGTTCGCGGGGTCGAGCTTCTTCGCTTGGGGTGTAATGGCGGAAGACTGGCGGTAAGTGGTGCTCGTCATGATGAGCCGGTGCATTCGCTTCAACGACCACGGTTTCACGTCACCCCCGACCTTGCGGTCGGGGTTCGCCAATTCGGTTGCCAGCCAGTCGAGTAGCTCCGGGTGCGTGGGCGGGATGCCGGCTTTGCCAAAGTTCGCGAGCGTGGGAACGATGCCCTTTCCGAAGTGGTGCCTCCAGATGCGGTTGACCATCACGCGGGCCGTGAGAGGATGATTGGGTTGCGTCACCCAGCGCGCGAACGCCAACCGCCTGCCGGTTTGTTTCGCGCCGGGCCACGGTGATTTCACTTCAAATGGAGTTTTGCCGTCGGTGAGTACAGATGGCACGCCCGGCCCGACGAGTGCGCCCGGCAGAAGGTAATCGCCGCGCCGGTAGATGTACGTCGGTGATGGCTCCCCACGATCCCACACCGCTTGAATCTTCGGCTCCGGCTCCCGCTTGCGACCGGACGGCAGTTCGAGGTTGTTCGCTTCCCACAGTCGCCGCTCGATGGTCGTCACGAACGGCAGCAGTCGCGGAGGTGCCCAGTCGATGCTTTCGGGGCCGATGCCCGGCCGAATCTCTGGCTTGAGCCAGTCGTATTCGTCGAGAGCGCCCTTGAACACCGCCACGAGCCGGTAGTAATCGCGATGCGGGATCGGATCGAACTTGTGACTGTGGCAACGGGCACACTTCATCGTGAGGCCGAGCACTGCCGAACCGAGCACGTCGATTTCGTCCGCGATCACTTCGATTCGGTCCGGGATGAAGCCGGTGATGTTCGCCCACGTTGCATCCGGCGTCATGCGGAGGAAGCCGGTCGCCACGAGGTTGTCGTAGAGCTGCGGCGAAATCTCCTTCGCGCTGGCGTAGTCAGCGAGTTCGTCCCCCGCGAGTTGTTCCAGCAGGAAACGGTCGTATGGTTTGTCGCTGTTGAACGCGCGAATGACATAGTCGCGGTAGCGCCAGGCATGCGGGCGCGGGAGGTCTTGCTCACGCTTCCCCTCGGAGTCCGCGTAGCCAGCAAGATCAAGCCAGTAACGGCCCCAGCGTTCGCCATATCGCGCAGAGGCAAGCAAGCGGTCGATCAGCTTTTCGTAAGCATCCGGCGAGTTGTCTTCGAGGAACGCTTTCACCTCACTCGGTTCGGGAGGAAGACCAGTGAGGTCGTAGTACGCTCGGCGCAGGAGCGTGGCGCGGTCGGCTTCTGGCGCAAAGGTCAATCCTTTGGCTTCAAGCTTCTGAAGCACGAATGCGTCGATTGGATTGCGAACGCGGGTGCCGTCGCGAACTGCGGGAACCTTCACCGGCCGCGGTGGGCGAAACGCCCAGAAGTCGCGGTCCTTGTCGGTGACAAGTGTATCGGGCGTCGTGGTCGCGACGTCAGGTTGAATGTTCACTACCGGCGCACCGGCCGCGATCCACTTCGTGAGCGTATCCAGTTCGCTTTTCTCGACTGGCTTCACGCAGGCTTCGATTAACTTTTTCGGAGGTGGCATCTCACCGGCGGCGATGCGCTTGATGACGAGGCTCTCGGCCGGCTTTCCGCGCACAAGCGCGGGACCGGACTTTCCTCCACGGAGCATTGTGGCCGGCGTGCGCAGATCGAGACCACTTTCCTGCTTGTAGCGACCATGACACGCAGTGCAGTGCCGGAGCATGATGGGAATCACATCGTGCTGCGTGAGCGCGGATTCGCTACCGGCGGGCATCTTCGCTCCGTCGGCGATCCATTTGCGAAGCGTCTCCATTTCTGCCATTGTGACCGCGATCTTCGTCTCCGGAGGAGGCATCTCGCCCTTGCGAAGCTTCTCGTAGAGCAGACTCTTCTCCGGCTTGCCCGCGACAATCACCGGGCCGGACTCGCCGCCCTTCAAGATGCCCGCGGGTGTATTCAGGTCGAGGTCGCCGGACTTGCGTGTCTTCGCTTTCCCGTGACACTTGACGCACTTCGCATTCAGAATCGGGCGCACGTCTTTCTCAAACGAGAGGCTCGGAGAATCGTCCGCGCGCGCTGCGTTCACCAGAAGCAGAGTGAAGAAGCAGACCGTGAACCGCGTGCAGCACATGGCAACCTCGGCGCGGGTGCGGTGAGATCGCACGGAGCGAGTGGTGGGAAGCCAACACTTCTAAGCACTGGGGCAGAGAGGTTTGTAAGTTTTCAACGAGCCGCGACCGCAAGGGAGCGGGAAACGCTAACCGCTCCCTTGCGGTCGCGGCTCGTTGAAA
>JAKEEV010001215.1 GCA_022616395.1 Planctomycetia bacterium
GACTCGCCACATCTGAAGAATCTCAAGCGACTCGAAATCGACTACAACAAGGTGTCGCGCGCGGTGAAGGAAGTCATCGCCAGGCGGTTCAATCAACAGGCGGAGTGAAGATTCCTCCAAAACGAAAGGCCACGGCTTTGCCGTGGCCTTTCGTTGACATCGCGTTGTCACTTATCACGGTCAGGCCGCTCGGGTCGGCCGGGACGCTCTCCCGCGCCGAAGCCGGGGAACGGGAATCGGCCTTCGGGGAACCTTTCCTGGAGCTTCTTGAACTGATCCTCGGTCAGCACCTTCTTGAAGTCCTCAAGCAACTCCTTCTGGAACTTCTCCACCGTCTTCGGAATCTCCGTGCCCTCGAGCTTGCCATCGCGAACCTTGTCGGCGAACTCGCGAATCTTCTTGGCGTGTCCCTCCATGATCTCCTTCACCTGCTTCTGTTGCTTTTCGGTCAGTTCCAACCCACCGAGTACGCGCTCAAGTACGATTCCCGGCCCGCCAAGTCCACCCGGTCCCATCGGACCGACACCCGGTCGGCCCGGTCCGCCCGGACCCATCGGTCCCACACCGGGAGGTCGAGCCGGACCCATTCCACCGGGACCGCCAGGACCGCCAGGACCAGGGAAGCCCGGCCCGCCACCGATGCCGCCCGCACCGCCGCCAGGTCGCCCCGGCTGACCGGGTTGACCGCCGCGTTCGATTGCGGCAATCAACTTGCGGGCCGCGACCGCCTTCGCTTCGTCGGTGCCTCCCGCCAATCGCCTGAGCGTCGGCAGCGCGGGCGGACCGACCGCGATCAGCGCGGCTCGGGCGCTGTCGCGAATCACATCGTGCGGGTCGTTCATCTTGTCCACCAACGTCTTCACCCACGCATCAACGCTCGCATCGCCCTTCACGGGGCCACCGGCTTTGAAACCCTTGTCATCCGGTCGTTTCTTGTCGCCGCCCTTGTTGAACGGGTTGCCTTTCCCCTTCCCAAATGGCGGCTGGAACGGTGGCTGATTGCCATCCGGTTCGGCCATCACCGCAGTTGCGCTGGCGATTCCCGCAACGAGAACCGCCGGGATCAACACCTTCGTTACCCAGAACATTTCTGAACCTCCCAGAGTGGAAGCACTGAGTTCACAAACGGTAACTGTTCGCCGTCGGGACCGCAACCCCGCTAGTTTTGTTGGAGTCCCGCCTTCAGGCGGTTCGGAAAGCCTGAAGACCGGCTAAAGCTCTGACTCCAACAGAAGCGCTATCTCATTTCAGTCATTAACCGAAAGTCGCTTTTGGGCCGCGTTTCCGTTTATGCTTATGGTGTAGTTATGAGGGGACGATGATGCCGACGGAAGGCGAAGCCGAACTGGCCGAGTTACTCGGTCGTGTGCGCGGAGGAGATCAGCAGGCGCTCGCGGAACTCTTTGCGCGCCACCGAGACAAACTGCGCCGAATGGTGCAACTGCGACTCGATCACCGGCTTGCCGGTCGGGTGTCACCTTCAGACGTACTTCAGGAAGCCTACATCGATGCGCTGAAGCGCATCGACCATTACTTCGAGAAACCCGATCAGCCGTTCTTCGGCTGGCTGCGTCTGATCGTGGGTCAGCGACTGGCGGACGTTCATCGCGAGCACCTGGCGCAAAAGCGCGATGCGTCTCAGGAAGTGCCGATCAATCGCGGAGGACCAGCGGCCGATTCCGCATGCTTGGCCGCGTGCTTGCTCGGTAGCGGTACAAGCCCCAGTCACGCCGCGGCACGCAACGAGTCGTATGTCCACCTGGAAGAAGCACTCAACCAGATGGACCCGATGGATCGCGAAGTGCTTGCCCTTCGGCACTTCGAGGAACTGAGCAACACCGAGACCGCGGAGTTGCTCGGCATTCAACCCGCTGCGGCCAGCAAGCGCTACGTGCGCGCTCTGGCACGGCTGAAACAGATTCTGGAGACGATGCCTGGGCTGAGCGACGAGTCAACCGCGTGAGGTCACCATGTTTTCAGCCCGAAGGGCTGTGACAACATAGCCCAGGGCAACGCCCTGGGTTCAGGGCGCATTCAATTTGCACCCTGAAGGGGTGCGACAACACAACGTCAGTGATCTGTCCCAGCCCTTCAGGCTGGAAAGAAATGATGCTTGGGTGCCTGGGGCGTTCAACAGATGTCAAACGTGCGAGACGACAGCAAGGGAAGGTTAGGTGAGAGCGAGAGTTCGAGCGAATTCCGGCCCGCGCCAGTCACAAC
>JAKEEV010001216.1 GCA_022616395.1 Planctomycetia bacterium
AGTGGAGGCGCGGGGAATCGAACCCCGGTCCCGAAGCACTTCCGTGCTGGCATCTACGTGTGTAGCCTGTCTATTTCCGAGATACGTCCGAAGACTATCTCGCGTTTGTTGGACCGGGTTCCGACAGGCTGGACTCCGGGACAACTATCGGCCAGGAAAGTTTAACGTGAACGGCCGCCGAGGCGGGTCGAGTTTCCCCAACCCTCAAGTTCACGCGAGCCTGACTTGCGTCCGAACCGGCACCTCTCAGGCGAAGAGGCCGGGACGGCTCACGGGTCTTATACCGCGAGGGAGTACTGCGGTTCAGCAGTTAATGTGTGACCAGCTTTTTACGTGGCCAACTGGTCAACCACGACACGCCACCATGCACTTCCATTGCCCGGTCGAAACCAATTCGCCCCCAGGCACTTTGCCCATCGTTAGATAGGCTCCTGCATTATACGATTCACTTCACGGGAAAAAGGTTCTCTTCCCCAGAGGAGACAATCCGATGTTGTATTCCGCGCTGCTCGTTGCTCTGGTCGCGGCTAATCCCGCACCGCAAACGATTCCGCTTTGGGAAGGAAAAGCACCGTTTGCGGTCGGCGACTCGACCGCCGACAAGCCGGAGTTGACCATCTACCGGCCCGAAAAGCCCAACGGCACCGCGGTCGTGATTTGTCCCGGTGGCGGATACGGCTTTTTGGCGATGGATCACGAGGGGAAGCAGGTCGCGGAGTTCTTCACCAACCTCGGTGTCACGGCGTTTGTGTTGAAGTACCGCATCGTGGCGAAGGACCGACCTGGCCCGCTCGGTCAGGCTCCGCTCTGGGACGCGCAGCGCGCGATTCGACTGGTCCGCGCGAAGGCGAAGGATTACGGTGTTGATCCGAAGAAGATCGGCGTGATGGGCTTTTCCGCGGGCGGCCACCTCGCAAGTACCGCCGCGACTCACTACGACCTCGGCAACAAGGACCGAGACGCGGACCGCATCGACCGGACAAGCTGCCGACCGGACTTCGTCATTCTCGCGTATCCAGTCATCACGATGGACGACACAGTCACGCACAAGGGGTCGAAGAACAACCTACTCGGAGCAAAGCCCGACGAGAAACAGATCGAACTCTTCTCCAACGAGAAGCACGTCACAAAGGACACCCCGCCCGTGTTCATCTTCCACACCAGCGCGGACACCGCGGTTGTTCCGGAGAACGCGGTTCGCTTCTACCGAGCGTGCAAGAAGGCCGGTGTGCCGGTGGAACTGCACATCTACGAGAAGGGCAAGCACGGAGTCGGGCTGGGTCGCGATCCGAAGTGGACCGGAGGCGAGAAGTCGGTCGCGACCTGGCCGGATCGACTCACGGATTGGATGAAAGCCCGCGAACTGCTCGGCAAGTAGCGCTCAGAGTTTCACCATGTGCCGCTCGGCTTGCGGCACATGCTCTGAAAGAGCCGGTCTGGGATTAGATTTTGGCGTTGTGGAGGTTTGACCCAGCCGGCTAACGCCGGCGGTTCGAGGGGGCTTTGACGAACCGCCGGCGTTAGCCGGCTGGGTTCCTTCCACTGCCAGATTCCATTACTGCACCCGGGGAGGCGTTGTTCGTTGCATCTTCCTCACGTCACTGGTAGCCTGAACTACACTTCCTCATATCGCTCATAACGCACACTCCGCGAGGCGAATCATGCCCGTGGTTGAAGTTTCCTGCCCCGCGTGTGGAGCCAAGCTCAAAGCGCCCGAGGATCGAGCCGGAAAGAAAGGCAAGTGCAAGAAGTGCGGAAACATATTCCGCATTCCTGGCGCTCCACCGGTTGGTTCGGGAAGCACCCCGCCCGCGCGCGAACTCTCCGAATCAACCATTCCGTCTCTGCCAGACGAACTGGACGAAGTGCCGATGGCCGCAGCCGTCGAGGACGACACGGTTCGTCTTGCTCCTCCAACTCCGCCCGTGGATGACGAGAAACCAGTTGGGGATGAGAAGACGGAGATCATGCCTCCGCCTTCGCGTGCGAACCCGGCGCCTGCTCCCAAGCCCGCGTTCGGCTCGGCGAAGACTTCATCCGCGCCCAAAGATTCCCCAACGCCCGCGAAAGCTCCGAAGAGTCCACCCGCTGCGACTCCGAAGGCACCGGCGTCGAAACCGGTTCCGACTCCAGTTTCGGTAACACCTTCTCCCGCCAAACCCGCACCACCTTCGGCACCGGTCACGCCACCGAGCGCGAAGCCCGCGCCCGAAATGCTCTCGCTCGACGAAGTCCACATGCCACCGGAGGAAAACCACCCCGCTCCGGCACAGGCTTCCGCTGCTCCCTTCTCGTTCGATGCGGCAGTTAAAGCCGCCAAGCCGAACAACTCGGAGAAGTCCACACCAAAGGCGGACGGGCTGAAGGGAGACAAACCAGAGAAAGAGGAGTCGAAGCAGAAGAACAAGAAAGACACTCCTCCGCCCGCGGTCGCGGTTCCGGTTGCGGTTCCGGCCGAGTCTGACAATCCGTTCGCGTTCTCCGAGACTCCCGAACCGTCGGTCAAGGCAACCAAGCCTCAGCCGAGCGCTCCCAAGCACGAAGAGGAGCCGAAGGCGAAGAAGAAAAGGAACGATGACACCCCAGCTCCGGTGATCGCTTCGGACAATCCGTTCGCCTTCGCGGATGCTCCAGCGACTCCCATCCCGCCGAAACGGGAGGACGAGGAACCAACATCCACGAAGAAGCCACGCGAGGAGGAGCAATCAGCGGCTCAGGCTCCCGCCTCGGACGAGCCATTCGGCTTCGAGTTCAACACCGCCGCCACCGTGACCGACAAGCCCGGCAAATCGAAGCGACCCGACGAAGGCGAACCAGACGACTTCGAGGGGCCAGCAAAACCGAGATACTCGCGGCCGGGAGAGCAAGGCGGAACGAACAAGACGCTACTCCTCACCGGAGCAGTTGCCGCGATTGCGCTTGCGTTGGGGATTGCCGCGATCGTTATGTCCGTCATCAAGAATCGCGAAGCGGAACAGTCGCAGCGGGAACAGGAGGAGCAGGAGAAGAAAGAAGAGCCGCCAACAACGCCCCCCGCGCCAACACCCGACCCGCCGAAGAATGACCCGAAGGGAAAGGTGGACCCCAAAACCAAGACACCCGATCCGAAACTCAAGGATCCAGACCCCAAGCCGAAGCCGCCAGACCCGGTGCCGATTTCCAAACTTCCCATGCTGAAGTTGCCGGGCAATCTGCGCGCGTTCAATGTCGGCTCGCTGCCGGCCGATCCGAAACCGGTCGACAAACCCAAAGCCGGAGTCGTGATCGATTCTCCATTCGCTTCAGTGAAGCGCGTCTTTCCACCGTACGACCCGGTAACCGGAGATACTCACGTCCTGGTTCAGACCAGCCCCGGCAAGGGCGGTTCGGGGGAGAAGTTATCGCTCGATACCTATAGTGCCTCGTCGGGAAAGCGCAATGCGCGGATCGGATACGGAGGAGATGGGCAGGCGGTTCCAATCTGCGATCTGCGAGCTTCGGCTGAAGGCGTGCGGTTTCTGGCGGCGGTGGGAGGAAAGCTCCACGTGTGGAATGTGGATGAGGAGAAGAAGTTGGCGGAGGGAGTCGATCCGTATTCCATGATGCCGGAGCACCAGAAGGCCGGGCTGGCCGCGGCCTTTTTCTCCATCGATCTCAACCAGATTGTCACGGTCTCCACGGCTGGGGCGGTTCACCTGTTCGAGCTGCCAACTCAGCGGGTGATCTCGACGTTCATTCCACCCAATGGCATTCCCGGCAAGGTTTCGCTCGGCCGATCGGTGGCGGTCGCGGAAGGGGGAGGATCGGTGGTGATGGTTGTTGGGGGGGTGATCTATCAAGTGAGGTCCGCTCCCGACCTGGAGGTTATCCGCAAGCACGATCTCAACGGCGAAGTCGGTCGGTCGCTGGCGATAGCGGCAAGCGGAAGTCCGGGGAAAATCATTTACGCATTTGAAACGGACGCGGACAAGAAGAAGGAGAAGGCGGTGCTGGGTTGGACTCAGGGAGCAGCTCAGCCGATCATCTACCGCTGGCAGGATGCACTCGGCGAACCGCTTGGTGCAACGTGGGCTGAGGACTCGATGGGAGGGGTGAGGACCGCGCGCGGAGCGGTCTGGTTCATCGACGACAATATGGCGAAATTCACTCCACTGGTATCTACACAATCCGCGGGCGTGGACAGTCTGCATATGGGAGATGGCCGCGGATACTGGTACGTCCTCCAACACCCGATGAACGCCAAGCAATCGACTCTGGTGCTTCTGTCGGTGCCGTTTGACGACTTCAGCGAATTCCGCAAGAGCTACCCGGCGAACCAGCCTCTGCGAGCCGTCCGCATCAGCAACACCGGCCTGGCGAAGTGAAGTAGGTTCCGCTTGCCGAGCGTTTCAGAGCCGCGACCGTGAGGGAGCGCTTCTACTCTGGACCGCGGCCATCCTGGCCGCAAAGCGATTCTCCCTCGAGATGCTTTGGGAATCCTCTGAAGTGATTGGAACACAATCGGTCTTGCGGGCCAGAGGCCCGCGGTCCAGGAAGAAAAGCGCTCCCTCACGGTCGCGGCTCTGGGTAGGCCCGCCGAGGCGAGCCTACCCATACCCAATTCCGCGGAGCAGTTCTGGCGAAAGCACGAACTGTTCCTTTGGGATCGCCGAGAGCCGAAAGTGCGGAAGCAGTTCGCGCGCTGAGGTTGCTTCTGGACGATCCAGCCAGCCGCATGACCACGCCAACAGTCCCACGAGAGCTTCCGGCTTCACGTCCGCATCACGCAGAGCCGAGAGACGCGAATCGCCGTGACGCTTCGCCAGCCGCCGACCGTCTTCCCCCACCACAAGCGGAATGTGCGCGAAGCGCGGAGCGGTTAGACCCAGCGCGGAATACAAGAGCAGTTGGCGTGGCGTGGAGGGAATCAAATCATCTCCGCGAATCACTTCCGTAACTCCCATCTCGGCATCATCGACCACCACCGCGAGCTGATACGCGGGCGTTCCGGCGCTCTTCCACACCACGAAGTCCCCTCCAACTTGATTTAAGTCAACGCGCTGGTCACCGGCGAACAGATCGGTGAACGCGGGGCTTTCCTTCACGCGGAAGCGCCAGGCGAATGACTTTCCTTCGCCTGCCAGTGTGAGCGCATCCGCGACACAACGATGCGAGCAGGTTCCGGGATACGTCAACTCTTCGCCCGCGTGTGGAGCGCTGGCGGCCGAGGCGATGTCGGATCGCGTGCAGGTGCAGGGGTAAACCAGTTCGCGTGCTTTCAGTGCTTCGAGCGCGGATTCGTACTCAGCGAGCCTCGTGGTTTGCATGACTGGCTCGCCGGTCCAGTCCAGCCCCAGCCAGCGGAGGTCTTCGAGTGCCTGTTCCGCGGCACCGGGCTTGATTCGAGGCGAGTCGATGTCTTCGATTCGCAGCCGAACCGAGCCGCCTTGCGACCGCGCCGAGAGCCACGCGACCAGATACGTGCGTGCGTTGCCAACATGTTGCGCCCCGGTGGGAGAAGGAGCGAGTCGGCCGAAGGGAGTTCGTGACATGAAGGAATGTTACCGCGCGGCGGTTGGGGTTGTGCGATTGCTTGCCTGTCGGCATTATCCCGCGCAGTTCGCCCCATTTCCGCGGACAAGGAGTGCGTGCATGTCAGGTCGGACAGTCCTGCGATTGGCTCTGGCCGCGTTGCTTTGTGTAGCGATTGCCGCCCCCGCAATGGCCCAGCAGACTCTTCCCGAAGCCCCGATGCCGCGCGAGAAGGATAGCGGTCCACGGATCGTAATCCCGCCCCTCGGCCCGTTCGTGCTCCAACTCGATTCCGCAGTTCCTCTGGTTCGGGACGCGAACGATAACAGGCAGTTGGTCGATTTTGCAGTTGGAGTTTTCGGTGGAGAGCCTCCCGTTGCTCCGATGCCGCGACCAGTGGAACCCGGACCGGTGCGCGTGCAGGAGGATTACGAGCTGTTCATCGAACCGCTCCTGGAGGCTCCCGCTCGCGTGCCTCAGATGAGCCAGCCGGTCAAGCCGTGCGTTGATGCAATGTGCCCCGCGGGGGCGGTCTGCGAGCAGGTGTGCCGGGTCGTCTCGGCAACCGCGGCTCCTCAGATGCTCCTTCCGACGAAGCCCGGTTGCTGCGAAGTGGATTGCTGCCGGAAGCCGACTGTTGTGGCGGTGACAGCCACTCCGGTCATGCCGCGACCGCTTCCTCCTCAGTTCGTGAATGAGCCTGTCCGCGTGAAGCAAATCCCGACGGGTTCCTTCGTGGTGGGCATGGTCGATTCCGGTACTGTCATGCCCCAGCCGGTTCCTCCTCCGTTTGTGATGGCTCCTCCCGCGCAAGTGAAGTGGGTCTCTCCTCCGAGCTATGGGCAACACGGATCGTTCGTCATCGGGATTTGTGGTCCTGATCGACCGATGCCGGGGATGGTTCCCGCGCGACCGCTGCCTGGGAAGCCCATCCGTGTGTGTACGACTTCCTCTGGTGTTGCTGGAGTCATTTGCGAAGCGTGCGGACCGTGCCCATTCCCCGCGATGCCCGCGAACCCGATCATCGGAACGTGGGCTCGCGAACTGCCCGAGATCGTGTTCTCCGCGACTTTCACGCCGGAGGAACTGAAGATGTGCATGACTCAGAAAGTGGACGGACACACGCTCAAGGTCATGCTGACCGCCCACTACACGATCACGAAGGACGGGTTGGTGTATGGCGCGATCACGGGATGTGATGTGGATGTGTGCTGCGATTTGAAGAAGTCGGACGGGCCGAGCAGCGGAGAGGCGTTGGAAATGGCAGCCGAGTTGTGCTCGCTCGTGGATGCACCGTTCTCGTTCCGCGTGAAGCACACCTCCTCCGGGCTGATGATTAGCCACGTGAAATGCGCCATTCCCGATACGGATGAACTGGGGATGCTCGGCGGGATGTACAAGCCCGCGAAGAACTGCTGCGTGCCGATGCCCAGGCCGGAGTCAACCAAGCAGATCATCACCACCGGAGCGACCATCGGCGTGGATGTTTGCTATCCCGAACGGTACGCTCCGGCACCGGCGATGACCATGCCGGTTCCTCCGAGCGCTCCGTATCCCACGATGACTCCTCCGCCGTGCCCGAACGCGTGCGCTCCGTCCAGCGGGTCCACGATCAAGGCCGCGTCCGCCGGTTTCGAGTGGACACCCTGTCCACCTCCTCAGTTCGCCACGCCGATTCGCCCGGTAACTCCCTGCAACTCATCCGACTCGATGAAGCAGGTGGTGGCGGAATCGTTCGGCCAGATGATGCGGGAAACATCAAATGGTCAGTGGGTTGGTGGAATGACGCGCCCCAGCCAGCGGTATCTGGAACACTATCCGCAATACTTCGCGCCGGACCCCGCGTTCCCGCTGCCGAAGGAACTCGCCAGCCACGAAGACCCCGCAGGCGCGGTACGCAGAGGCTCCTCGGTTCTCCCTTCGGAGGTCGCGGAACGCTGCAACCTCGCCGCGATGCCGATGGCTGCCCCGCCGGCTGATGCGGTGCCCTATGCGTCGTATGCGCCCACGCCAATGCCGTGCGTGTCCACTGCTCCGGCCAAGCCGGGCGTTGTGGGGACGTGGTATCGCGAGGTCGGGCCGGTGATGTGTGTCATTGAAGTGAAGCCGGATCACATCACGGCGACCGTGTACATGGCCGGCATCGTGGACGGCAAGACGGTGAAGGAAGGCGGAGTCATCACCGCTGACTACCACCTCATGCGTGACGGCTGCACCATCGTCGGACTGATTACCAGCATGGACATGATTCACGAAGGCGACGTGTCAGAGGGCGGAAGGCTCATCAAGGAAATCGGCGAGCTTCAGAAGATGTTCGTCGATCAGCCGTTCGCCGCGAACGTGCGCCTCTATGGAGACACGCTGGTCATCGGCACCGTGAAGGCTCCCGGCCCGGACGGGAAGGATAACTCGATCGGCAGTATGCTCGCGGGTCGCTACAAGAACGCCGGCGGAAAGCCCATCCCGATGCCGAAGGCGGTGAAGGAGACTCAGAAGACCTGCGTGCCGACCAGCGGCCCAAGCGCCCCTTACGCCCCTCCTGGCGCGACTTACTCACAGCCGAGCGCGACTTACAGTTCCGCGCCACAGGCAACTTACAGCTATGGACCCGCGCCAGCGCCTGGCCCCGGCGTTCCGCAGGTCGCGACGTATCCCTCGACGGGCGATCTGCTCCCACCGCCCGCGCCCATGCTGAACGATCCTGGTCCCCTGCCCCCCGCGCCACCAGCGCCGACGATGCCCGAACCCGTGAAGCCAGTTCCGGTGATGCCTCAGCCGGTGAAGCCGGACCTCAGTGGCTTCACGCCGACGAGCAACCCGAACATCCGCATGGAACAATCACTCCGCCAGTCGGAAGACTCGCGGCCGATTCAAAACGAGTGGCGGCGATTCTGGTTCCCCGACCAGCCCAGCCACCTGACGCCCGAACGAGTCCACGGCGGGATCTATTGAGCCGGAAGTCTTTGTTGGAGTCCCGGCTTTAGCCGGTTCTTCAGCAAAGACCGCCTCAAGGCGGGACTCCAACAGAAAACAGCCGAGGAAGCTCAGCTTCGTCGGCTGTTCATTTTTCTCCGCACTCCCATACTAACCGGTAATGACGCTCGCATTCCGACATCGTGAGATTCCCGATTCGCCTCTGGCGAAGTGGGATGCGCGCTGGAAGCTCGCGGCGGTGCTCGTCGCCGTGTGTGGAGTCGCGGCCATAGATCACCTCGCTCCGGCCGCGATCGCGCTGGCTCTGGGAGTTGCTCTTCTCGCGATGGCCCGGCTGCCAGTGAAGTGGATTCGCTATCGGCTCGGTCTCTTCGCACTCGCCGCGCTACCCTTTCTGCTTGTGCTTCCCTTCACGCTCGAAGGCGAAGGGTGGAATCTCGGCCCCGTGAGAATCTCCGAACGCGGGCTAGTCGCGGGGCTGGCCGTCTTTTGCAGATGTCTTGCAATCGGATGCTTCGCGCTTGTTCTTGTCGGAACCGCTCCGCTGCATCACACGCTGGCCGCGGCTCACAAACTGAAAGTGCCCGGCCTGCTTGTTCAACTCACGCTGCTGGCTTATCGTTACGCCTTCTTGCTGGCGGATGAGTTTCGCCGACAGCGGACCGCGATGTGTACGCGCGGCTATCGCGTGCGTGCAACTCAACACAGTTACCGCGCGCTGGGCCACGCCACGGGCGCGGTATTCGTGCGTGGAGCAGTTCGCGCCGAAAATGTCGCCACCGCCATGCGCTGTCGCGGATTCGATGGCACCTTTCACACACTTCGCACATTCCGCACAACATTCTCCGATATGATTTCCTTCGTGGCGCTTGTCGTTGCCATCACCGCCCTTGTGTTGTGGGATCGTATCTAATGCGGAATGCGGAATGCGGAATGCGGAATGAAAGCACGCAGGGTGTCCCCGCTTCGGGATTCCGCAATCCGCAATCCGCAATCCGCATTTCTTCCCTGTCACACCGCTACCCCGACGGTCGCGTGGCTCTCGATGACGTGTCGTTCGCGGTTGAGCAAGGCGAGTGTGTCGCGATTGTGGGACCGAACGGAGCTGGCAAGACGACGCTCTTTTTGCGTCTGTGTGGCGTACTCAACGGCACGCCCGGTCAGGTCGCGGTGAACGGACTCGACCCGGCGATTGCCGACCACCGCAAGAAGCTGCCGGAAGTCATCGGCATCGTGTTTCAGAATCCAGACGATCAACTCTTCAGCCCAACCGTCGCCGAGGATGTCGCGTTCGGGCCACTGAATATGGGTGCAACAGTGGAAGAGGCGAAAACACGCGTTGTGGAAGCACTTCAAGTTGTCGGAATGCCCGACGCAGCCGAGCGCGTGCCGTTTCAACTTTCTGGAGGAGAGAAACGCCGGGCGGCTCTCGCGGGCGTACTCGCGATGCGGCCTTCCATTCTGCTACTCGATGAGCCGAGCATGTTCCTCGACCCACGCGGTCGGCGCGAGTTAGTCACAACGATCCGCGAGCTATCTGGAACGAAGTTAATCGCAACTCACGACCTCGACTTCGTTCTCGACACCTGCGCGCGCGTGCTGGTACTCGACGCCGGCAAGCTCGCGGCCGAGGGACCCGCCGAAAAGCTCCTGGCTGATACCGAACTGATGGACAAACACGGACTGGAAGTGCCCTACCGGCTGCGCCGCTAGGCGAACGGCCAAGATTTCGGGAATTCATCGCTTGTTCGTGGATCGTATACTTAATCTGAGAGTTGCTGCGCCCCTACACCACGATAGACCCCATGCCCCCTACCCTTCTGCAAGAGCCACCGCTCAACCCCGTACACGAAATCTTTCACGTGGACCGGATTCTCAAACCAGACGAACTCACTCCCCCGCGACGGCACAAGATCATCGCCGTGCTCCCCGCGTACAACGCGGAGAGGACGCTCGCGGCCACACTCGCGGACTTCCCCGCTGGCTGCGTGGATGAAATTCTGCTTGTCGATGATGGCAGCAAGGACAACACCGTTGCGATTGCCCGCGAAATGGGCCTGACAGTCATCGTTCACGAAAAGAACACCGGCTACGGCGGCAACCAAAAGACGTGCTACAAGTATTGCCTCGAACACGGCGCGGATGTGGTCGTCATGATCCATCCCGATTACCAGTACGATGCGCGAGTGATTCCGCACGCGGTCGGAATGATCGAACTGGGTATCTGCGATGTGATTCTCGGTAACCGCGTCCGCAGTCGCGCGGAAGCTCTGAAGTGCGGAATGCCGTGGTGGAAGTATCTGAGCAATCGCGGGCTGACGGCGTTCGAGAACTTCTTTTTGGGGCAAAACCTCGGCGAGTTCCACAGCGGCTTTCGCGTCTATCGCCGACAGGTACTCGAAACGATCCCCTTCGAGAACAACAGCAACGACTTCGTCTTCGACACGCAATTCCTGGTGCAAGCGGTTCACTTCGGCTTCCGGCTCGGAGACATCCCCGTTCCCGTGCGCTACTTCGATGAGGCGAGTCAGATCAACTTTCGCCGAAGCACGAAGTACGGCCTCCAGACGCTCACCACGGTGGGCAAATACTGGCTGAACCGGCTCGGCTTGTGGAAGAGCAAGTTGTTCAAGGCGAAGCAAGCAGGCGCATAAGATGTCGGCCTCGCCCCCGGTTCCGCCAAACGATGCCAGTGGGTCGGCTAACCCCGATCCCGCTCCACCTCCGCCACCAGCCGTAATACCGAATTGCATTGAATCGTTCTGATACCAGGTTGGGTGGATGGGTTGTTGTGTTGGGTCAGAGGCGGGCGGATCAGCGCTCGCGTCCGAGGGTCCTCGTTCCCCTCCCCCCGCCACCCCCTTGTTTTCTTCTTGCTCTCTTTCGCCCATGTTTTGTGGGGTTTGGTGCATTTTGGAGAGGGGCCATGTGGCCTTTATCGTGAGCAAACGCTGGAATTCATGGGGTTTAGAAAGGCCAC
>JAKEEV010001217.1 GCA_022616395.1 Planctomycetia bacterium
GGCTGAGGTGGGCTGAAAACACCATGCCCTCTCCCCTCTCCCAACTCGAAACTACTGTCACTGTCGCGGCTCATTACTCTTCAACGAGCCGCGACCGCAAGGGAGCGGGATTACCTCACCCATCGGGATTCGCGAACACGGTCACTGGGCGGAGCAACCCCGACCCACTGTCCTCGCCAACCGCGAACAGTTTCATGCCCGGTGCCATCACTGCAACGGTGATCCAACCACCGTGATGACCGGAACGTGGCGGAACTCGAATCTCCTGACCGTGGAACAACCGCCGCGCTTCCTCCAGTTCCAAGAACACACGCGGCATTCCGGTCGCGGCCGTTGCAAGCGGCTGGAGTTTCGCCTTCGCTTCCTCCGGTGTCACGTCCAGCCCGATGCCCTGCTCTGCCGTGAATGGTCCCACCTTCGTGCGCCGGAGTGTTTGCACCAAACCGCCGCAGCCGAGCATGTCGCCGAGATCGCGTGCGATGGAGCGGATGTAGGTTCCCTTCCCACAATCGACTTCAACGTCAAGGAAAGGCCATTCGTAAGCCAGCACGCGGATCGCGTCAATCATCACCACGCGAGCGTCAAGTTTCGGCCCCTTCCCCTGGCGCACCAGTTCGTAAGCGCGCACTCCGTTCAACTTCAATGCAGAGACCGCGGGCGGAACCTGCTCCACACTTCCGATGAACGACTTGAGTGCTGAGTCGATTTGTTCGCGTGTCGGAGCGGTCGCGTTCGGCGTTTCGGTAATCGTTCCGTCGGCGTCGTCAGTGGTGCTGGTCGCTCCGAGACGAAAACGCGAGGCGTAGCTCTTCCCCATCGCCTGAACGTAGTCCGCGAGGCGCGTTGCCTGACCTACGCACACGACGAGCACGCCCGTTGCGAGTGGGTCGAGCGTGCCGGTGTGCCCGATCTTCGTCTTGCGCGGAAACCAACGCTGCACGCGATTCACAACGTCACGCGAAGTCATGCCCGAAGGCTTGTCGATAACGAGAAGACCGTTCATGGTTTATCCTGCTCGGTAATGTGGTCCGCACACGCCGTGTGCGGTGTATTTCAGAACCGCTCGCGGAGCGAGCGGACCACACTCAAGAACCTCACGCGGAGCGTGAGGGCTACAATCAGGCATTCGGATTATCGCCCGTGATGATGGACACCGTTACAATGTCTCGACGTTCGCGCCCGCCCACGCGATTCCAGAACGCCAATCCCGCCGCGTTGTCCGCCTTCACCCACAGGTTGATCTTTTCGATGCCCTCTAACTTGAGCACTGCTGCACAGCGCTCAACCAGAAGGCGGCCCAATCCCTGCTTGCGGAAGGCTTCCGCGACCGCGACATGATGCAGATACCCACGGCGACCATCATGACCCGCGAGGCTTACGCCAATCACCTCGCCCACCTCATTCAGAGCCACGAAACTCGTTCCTGGATTGCGTCGAAGATAGCGCGCAAGCGCCGGCGGGCTGTCCGCCTCGCGCAAACCAATTCCCGGTAGCTCTTGCCAGAGCGCAAGCGCTGAGGGTATGTCTTCTTCAACCATCGGGCGAATCGTGAACATTGTCGGAACCCTGCGAGACGCGAATGAACACTACCTGTGTGATTTACAACCCCGCGGCCGGTCGCGGAAGAGCGGAACAACTGCTCAAGGAAGTTCCGGCGACGATTGCGACCGGAATCGAACTGCGCCCGACCACATGTGAAGGTCACGCGGTCGAACTGGGACGCATCGCGAGCGAGGAAGGCTTCGCGAAGGTCGTAGCCGCCGGTGGTGATGGCACGATTCACGAAGTCGCCAACGGAGTGCTTCAAAGTGAACGTAGGGATGTGGTCTTCTCCGCATGGCCGATTGGTTCCGCCAATGACTTTGCCTATTCGCTCGGCCTCATCGAGTGGTGGAAGAACCGCGAAAAGAATCTGCCCACGGAAATACTTGAAGTCGATGTCGGGCACGTTCGAGCGCCTGGACGCGAGCGGTTCTTCGTCGATGCTCTCGGAGTTGGCTTCAATGGCATGGTCACAATTGAAGCTCGGAAGACAAAGTGGTTAAAGGGAATGCCGCTTTATGCCTGGGCCTTCCTCAAGGCGATGGTCAAGCACTTCGCGACACCCACAATGACCATCCGCTTCGATGACCGCGTCGTGACAACACCAACACTGGCGCTCTCGATACTCAACGGCCAACGCGAAGGAAACTTCCCCCTGCGCCCGAATGCCTCACTCACCGATGGGCAATTCGACTACGTCCACGCAACACGATTGACGCGCTGGCATCTGATCCGCTACTTGCCCGCGATGGTTCGGGGAAAGTTGCCAGAGAAGCACAAGCTGCTGACGCTTGGCCGCGTCCAGCGCGTTGAAGTGCGGAGCGAAGCACCGTTGTGCGTTCACGCCGACGGTGAGTTTGTCTGCGTCCCGGAAGATGGAGTGAAGGAGGTCGCGGTGGAAGTGCTTCCCAAACGGTTGAAGGTCGAGGTGTATCCCCCCGCGATGTACGGAGGGAGAAAGTAAAGAAGCCCACTCGCAAACGAGTGGGCTTCGCTTGTTGGTCGGCGTCCACAATCAGTTATGCGGAATCTCGATCCGGCACCAGCCGAGGTCGAGGTAAGTGGCCTTGTTATTGTCACTGTGGAAGACTTTCGGGTGCAGAGAGTACACCACAAAGCGTCCGTCCTTCACGTCTTCAACCAATCCCGCGGTGCGAAGCACACCCAGATGGTGAGAAACATTCACGATCTCAACGTTCAGCGCCTGAGCGAGCTGAGTCACGTTCATCGACCGAGTTCGGAGGCATTCAATAATCCGAATACGATTCGGTTCGGCGAGCGCCTGCAGCATCTTGGCGCACTCGGCCGCTTGTTTTTGGTCAGTCATAAGTGGATCCTATGGGGTGGAGAGTGGTGGCAATTCGAGCGTCAGCCACCTTTGTCGTCCTTCTGGTCGAAATTTGTGTGTTTTTGGGCCGAAAACCGCGAACCCACGGCGCAAATACCAGACACCAATTTCGCCCGGAAGGAGGAGGAGACTCGTGCGGAACTGGAAGCCCTAACAGAAGATGGGCCACACCCCGCAGAGTTATTCAATCATCATATTTATACGCGGCACACCTCACAAGACAAGGCCGCTTGCTAATTCTTTTTTGCGAACAGGCGAATTACGCCAACCACCAAAAATGCCCAACGGAAGGACGAGCGGCAGGAGACCAAGCAAAGAGGATACCGGCGCGTCTGTTAGCCCTTACGCCCACACCACGGAGCGCCACAGGGAGGTCCGTCACCCCGACAATTCGTCGGCGTTTCCGCCACACGCCCCGGCGCGGGCAAACCAATCAACTGATCGAGTTCCGTGCTCTCGCACTTCGGACAGACCACCGCCGTGGCCGTCTTGCGCGAAACGAGCACCTCAAAAGTATGTTCGCACTTCCGACACAAGTATTCATAAAGGGGCATCGATGGCTCCAGCTATTTCCTGCGCTTCTTGTAGACTTCGCTTGCCTTGAGGAGAATCGCGCGCTCTTCAGGTGTCAGGCTCTCCTGACCGTATTTCGACACTTTCGCCAGCACAGCGTCGAGTTTTGCTTCGAGTTGCTCGTCGGCGGCTTCGGTGGGTCGCGAGGCGGCCTCAACCGGTGCGCCAACCGGTTCTGGTTCCTCTTCTTCCTCTTCCACCGGGGGAGGAGTAACTCTCAACTTTGGGCGCACGCGGGTCTTCGTGCCGCGTGTAAAGAGCCTGCTAAACTGCCAGCCAGTTTGGAAATAGACCAAGCCAAACAGCAACCCGGCGAGGTGAACCACAAAGGCAGTCTTCGAGTCTGGGCGTCCCCCAAACGCTCCCATGAGATCCAGAGCCGCGAAGAGTACGACCATCAACCAGATCGGCATCGGGATCACGAAGAACAGCAAGACTTTCTGGCGAGGAAAGTGAAACGCATACACCACAAGGATGGCCATCACGGCTCCGCTTGCTCCAACCGCGCGCGTGAGTGCCACCAGCTCGACGACCTGAAGCCCCAAGTACGCGACGTTCGCGAAGAGTCCGGCAATCAGGTAGAGCAGCACGAACTCGCGTGAGCCGTAGACCTCTTCCAACCCCCGACCAACGAAGTACAGCACGAGCATGTTGACCGCGAGGTGCCACAGGTCCGCGTGCAAGAAAATCGGTGTGAACAACCGCCAGATCTCACCCTGCATGATGAGTTTGGGATCGTAGATCCCAATTACGGTGAGAGGCCCACGCAACGGCGCGCCAGTAATGCACTGACCGAGGAACACTCCGCAGGTGATGGCGATGAGCCACACCGTCGCGCCTTGCTGGCCAACTCGGTCCAGAAAGCTCGGGCCTTCGCGATAATAGTCCCGATCCTGGATGCCCATATCCGCCCCCGCTCCGCATCCCCACCAACCCTCATGCAGATACTTTACCAGACGCCCCACCGAAGGGGAATGAACTGTCGCGCAACACGATGGTTCCCAGTTCCAAGATCGGAGTTCCAAGTTGAAGATAGAAGACAGATCGCTTGGCACTTCAAACTTGGAACTGTGGAACTGGGAACTGGGAACTCCCGGCCACTTGACAGGCTCTTTCAACCAGCTTACAAAAGTGAAGTGCGGCCCTATCGTCTAGCGGCCTAGGACGTGGCCCTCTCAAGGCCAAAACTCGGGTTCAAATCCCGATAGGGTCACCTGCCCGCGAAGTTCGCGGGCATTCTTATTATCTTCACGAAATCCGCCCAAAACTCGCGTCGCTCTCATCCCAATTCCACAGAATTAAAAGCTGTTCCAGCAAGATCTTGGGATGACTGCTCTCCGCCCGGGATGTTCCACGCTTGGCAATGGCGGGCGGGCAGGGTAGAACTTTACAGGGCTTCAGGACGCCCCACCCCTTTGTCGGACCCGTTCCCGGACCGAGGGGCTTCCATTACTCAGAGGGTTCACCACATGGCGCGCCGAAGCGCCGACCCGGACAGTTGTCCCAACCCTAAATCGCCTTCTAGTGGCCTTCGCCGGTCGGATCGATTCTTGATCGGGTTGTATCCGTTTGACCGAGTTGTCTTCGTCTCCCACGTGCAGCCGGACCCGGATGGCCTCGGCAGTATGCTCGGTCTTGCCCACCTCGTCGAAACTCGAATCGGGAAACCCACCGTCATCACACGCGATGGCCTCATCAGCCGTGCCGAGAACAAGGCGTTCGTGGACGTTCTCAACTTGGACCTCGTGCCCGTCGAAGAGGTGCAGTGGAGAGAAAACGACGCGGTCGTGATGGTGGACAGCCAACCGCGAACCGGTCGGCACACGTTCCCCGACACGGTCCCGCTTCACGCGGTCATCGACCACCACGATACTCCCGGCGATCTGGACGGAGTCGCGTTCACCGACATCCGAGCCGGTCACGGAGCGACCTGCACGCTCGTGACGAAATATCTGCGCGATCAGGGAATCGACATCCCCGAGAAAGTCGCCACCGCCCTGCTCTACGGGATCGAGACCGAAGTGACGGGCTACCCGCGCGAAGCCAGCGACGCGGACGACGAAGCGCTCGTTGAACTCTACCCGCTCGCCGACAAGGATCTCATTGCCCAGATCCGCAACGCGCGGTTACCTCACAGTCACTTCGAGTGCATGCTCCAGGCGATGCAAAGCTCGTTCATCTACGACCGGCTCCTAATGAGCTGGGTGAACCCGCTTCCGCAACCGGAACAGGCCGCGGAAGTCGTGGACTTCATGATCCGCTTCGAGAAAGTCGAATACGCCTTCTGCGGGGGAGTCTACGAGGACACGCTCGTCCTCTCCGTGCGCTCTGCCATCGAGAACGCCCGAGCCGGTGAGATTCTGCGCCAGGTGGTGGGCAAGCTCGGTCGCGCGGGCGGTCACGACCGCCGAGCAGGTGGAGCGATCCCGCTTCCCAGCACCGCGCCGAGCGCCATCGAAGACATCCAGAGCGAACTCCGCCGACGATTCCTCAAGGCGCTGAAGATCGAAGATTGTCGCGGTCAGCGACTCGTGCCCTTACGTGAAATGCTCGAAAACCTGCAATCCTGA
>JAKEEV010000174.1 GCA_022616395.1 Planctomycetia bacterium
CCCGGCAGGGCGGACCTACTGCGTGGTCAATCTCCCTCTCTGAGCGCGGGTTGTTCGGTGGCGGTTGCGTCTGCCAGAATCTGGAGTCTGCGATAGAGGTCGTTGTTGCGCCAGAGGTCGGTGTGGGAACCGGAGGCTTCCAGGTGGCCGTCCTTGAGCAGAAACACGCGGTCCACGTTGCGCAGAGTCGAGAGCCGCTGCGCAAGGTAAAGGATCGTGCGGCCGGAGGAGACGCGCGCAAGCGTGTCGTCGAGCAGAGCGAGTGTGTCCTCATCAATCGGGCCGGTCGGCTCCTCGATAATCAGAATCGATGGATCGCGCAAGATGGCGCGGGCCAGCGCGATGCGGAAGCGTTCGCCTGGAGTCAGCGAAACGCCCATCCCACCGATGACGGTTTCATAGCCGTAAGGCAACTTCTCGATGAACTGGTGAGCGTGAGCGACCTTCGCGGCCTCGATGATTTGAGGCAAGTTGTACTGCTGGTCTCCGCAGCCGATGTTGTTCGCCACGGTGTCGGAGAACGTCATGTCGGTCTGCATCACCACCGCCACTTGCGCGCGAAGCGATTCGTGAGTCACCCAGCGGATATTCTTGTCCTCGATGCGGATTTCCCCTGTGGTTGGGTCAAGGAATCGCGGGATCAGGTAAACGAGCGCGTGCTTTTCGGCCGCGGACTGGCCGACGATGGCGACGCGAGCGCCTGCGGGCACCGCGAACGTCACATTCTGCAATAGAGTCTGCCCAGTGGCCGGGTCGCGGAGAGTCACGGCGCGGAACTCCATGCGTGTGGTGAGTCCCGGCAGGAACTCAGCATCTGCTGCTTCCGCGGCTTCTCCCTTGCGTTCAAGGAACTCAGAGATCGCTTCTGCCGCTTCGCGGCCCTGACGCAGTTTCGCGAAGTAGTCGAATAACCCCGCGACTGGCGGGCCGAGCGCCACCAGAGCCACGGCCATCACCGCCAGACCCGCGACCGAAAATCCACCAGCGAGTACCCCGCGTGCCGCGAGATAAAGCAATGCAACGCCAGCCAGTAGGGTGATTGCTCCCAACAGTGGCCCGGCCAGAGCATCTCCGCGCATCCTGCGCCAGTTCGCTCGTGCTGACTCATTCAGTTGCCGTTCCACGCGCTGTTGATTGAACAGTTCCATCTGGAAGCACTTCACCAGACGGAACAGCGCCATGCTTTCCTGCAACAGTGCCATAGCCCCGCGTGCTTGCTTTGTGCCGATGCGTGCTTGGCGTCGAAAGTGTGCCGCGAGCTGTCCGCCGATCAGCCAAACAAGCGTCGCCAGAGCCAGGAAGCTGACAGCCAGCCAGAAGTTCACCAACACGATCAGAGCCAACAGGAGCACAATCAAAAGCGGGTAGCGATACGCGGAGGTGAGTTGGGCGTGAACCGCTTCCCCCACCGTCTCCGCGCGCTTGGTAAGCAGGTTTGTGGCTTCGGTCATGCCAATTGCCTGCATGGTCAGTGCGCCGAGGCGATAGGAGTGGAAGTAGATCGCTCGACGCAGTCGCGTGACCGTGTCAAGCGTGACCGCAGCGGCCAGATACGACAGAGCATTCACGAGCACTCCGCGAATGGCCGCCAGCGCAAACGCCAGGAAGAAAAGACCGGTCAGGTACGTCAGGTTCGCCGACCCGCTGGAGTTGGGCACCCACGTCCAGCTACTCCAACCGGCAATTCGGCCCAGAAGCGGCCCGGTCCAGCGGTTCCGTTCCCGGATGACCAGGCTCAGCAGTCCCAGTTGTGGGCGAGCATCTGGATCAGGTTTTTCTGGCCGGGTGGCTGGAAGGAAGGTGTCCGCGGCGGACTGATTCACCCGTTCACGGAGCGTCAGATACACGTTGGCCTGCCAGCGAGCTTCCCACTCGTCGGCAAAGAGGCGTTCTTCGTTCTTTGTTTTGGCAAGTGGCTTGAGTTCATCATCAGTCGCGGCCACCAGCCGTTTGGCGCGCAGATCGGGCCAGCCGAGGCGTTGAATCCCTTCGAGACGATCCGCTTCCTGGCGCGCAGCCCACTCGTCGGCAAACTCGCGCTTCCGTGAGGCAGACAGTTGCGAGTAAGTGGGGATCTCTCCTCGCCAGACAAGCAGATCCACGAACAGATACACCAGCAGTAGCAGCAGGAATGTCGTGATCGCGGAGCCGATAGAACTAAAGATGGCTCCCCACTTGGCGGTGGTGGCTTTGACGAAGTTGGTTCGCAGGCGGTCGTATGGATTGCTGTTCACGATGTCCTCGGCGCATTAACGCAGACAACTCGGTTCGGCTTGTGTGAGAAGGGAGATAACCACCGGAACCGAGAGACTGAATTGAGCCTAACAAATGGCAGGCCGCTTTGCCCAGGCGAAACGGAGGCGTGGGAGCGTTTCCGCAGGTGGATCGACCGGTAAAGTAGGACAGGCTTTCTAGCCGGTCTCATTCTCGGAGTCGGAAGCGTCAGCGACGAGTTACCCAAAACACAGCCGCAAAGCCGCGAAGAGAAACCCGTCGCTAACGCTTCCGGCTCCGATTCTCCATGCGAAGAGAAACCCGTCGCTAACGCTTCCGGCTCCGATTCTCCATGACCGGCTGGGAGCCTGTCCTACGAATCCTATGCCAAGTCGCGATCCTCGAAGAGCAACAGACCCACGAACAGCGCAATGGCCGTGTAAATGAGCGAATAGCCGAAAACGGTGAGAACGTAGCCGCCGAATTCCCACAAATCGAGCGGAGTTTCGCGGATGATCGCCCGGCCCATGTTGAACGATTCGAGCGAGGGCAACAGCACGTCAAAGAGTTGACCGAGGAAGCCGACCAACCCGACCCCGACTCCTCCTCCCGATGCCGACTGCGTGGCCTGCACCACGACCGGAGCAAGGTGGCCCAGGAAGTAGATGAGCAGACACACCACCAGGTTGACGACGAATGTTAATCGGGTTGCCAGCGCGCAGGCGATAGCGACCAGAATCATCGCCTGACCGAATCCCAACGCGATGCCCAGCGAGTGAGCAACCGTGTCGGAGAACCACAGCCCCGCTCCGCGCGCGACCATCTTCCCCGATGTGCTCGGGACGGCTGCCTGGAAGACCGGAACAACCGTCTTCTGAGCCTGGAAGGTCAACGGGTCAACGAGCTTGTCTGTCGGTGTGCCGAGTGGGTCGGTCGGGTCGGCGGCGTTGTTGATCGGGTCGAACTCTCGCATCGCCCGCAGTGAGTAGTTCAGGTTCCACCCGATAATGCTCGACATCACCAGGCAGGCCATCAGGATGCCGAGGAACTTGCCGATGAGGAATTGCCGGCGGTTCACCGGCTTGCTCATGAGCGTGACGGCGGTGCGTCCTTCGATCTCCTCACTGATCGACATACTCGCGGCCAATACGCCGAAGAGGACCGCGGCCAGCATGACCACGTCGAAGCCGATTTGCTTCATCATCTTGTAATCGTCACCGAACGTGAAGTACGGCAACACGACCGCGAGCCAGGTCACCATGATGGCCCCGATGGTGATGAGCCAGAACATCGGCTGCCGACAGGCTTCTCGATACGCGGCGAAGGCGACCGCGCCTCCCTTGGGCCACACCTTGGCCAGCGCATGCGGCATGAGCAAGAACAGGTCAATAATCAGTTGGAGGTGAAGAACAGCACCGTAGATGTATCGGCCGTACCAGGTGAGTGTGGCCGGGTCGCTCTTGTAGCCGAGGAAACTCGCGACCGCTCCACCAGCCGCCAAAAGCCCCAGCCCAACGTACACCAGCGACATCGGGTTGGAGGATGCGGAACGGAACCCTTTCGGGTCGACCGCGTAGAGCCACGGCAACGCCGCGATGAACTGCACGGCGGCCAATACAACGCCCGCCAGAAGCAGAACGGGATCGGAAAGCCATGCGAACATACGGCGAGTCCGGGAAAGTTCGTGCGAATCGGAGTCTTACCCGCTGGTACGCCAAGAACGGCGTGGCGGTTCGCGCTCACTCGGATGATCTATCGCCCTCGGTGGGGTGTGACCAGAGCCGAGAATGAGGCGCGGTGGCAACACCGGCGCTGATAACGAATCCTGATGTCAAGTCCTTGCGTCTGAGCAATTGTCTGGATACCTTCGTGTGGGTTGGCAATCCACGTTTGGTCGATCTTGCGTGCGAGATCGCCAGAGCCTTTTGATTGTGTATCTCACAATCTTGATGCCCCTCGACTTCCCGCAGGAGGCGAGATGAGCAAGCGCCCACCAGTCACCCATCAGCGCAACGGTCTGTGTTTCTGCGGTAGCCGAAAGAAGTTCAAGCATTGCTGCTTCAAGAAGTACAAAGCTGCCCTTACGTTGGTACTGGCGGAATGGGGCGCGTCCCGCCCAATCACTGACCGTCTGTATGTCTGGTTGGAGTACACGATTGACGACCCGCTGGGCAGAGCCGAAGTTGGCTACCGCTATCCGCATGGTCAACTCATTCCCTTGACCAACGGCGAAGCTGTACCGGTGCAATCCCTGACGCCCGGTGAG
>JAKEEV010000175.1 GCA_022616395.1 Planctomycetia bacterium
CCGTAGTGCTTCGCGAGCCGGTCGTTGACGAAGGTGTAATCCGCGTCCAGAAACTCCAGAATGCTCCGGTCGTTCTGCACGATGTACTCGAAGAACACTTCTGCTTCGCGAATCATCGCGTCGCGCAGAGCATCGTCCCAGCCGGGGAAGTATCCCTTATCCGGTGAGACCACCTTCACGCTTCTCAGTTGCAGCCACTGACCGGCGAAGTTCTCCGAGAGCGCCTTGGCCTTCGGATCCTTGAGCATGCGCTTCACCTGGGCTTCAAGGATGCCCGGTTTGCGTAGTTCGCCTTTCTCGGCAAGTTTGAACAATTCCTCATCGGGCATACTCGACCAGAGGAAGTAACTCAATCGCGTGGCGAACTCGAAGTCATTGATTGTGCGGACGCCGTTGGGGTCTTTCGGGTCTTCCTCGATGCGGTAGAGGAAGTGCGGCGAGACCAGCACCGCTTTCATCGGCAGCCTGATGGCTATGTCGAAGGAATCGCCTTGCTTGGTCGCGAGATCGTAGAGCTTCAGGAGCCGCGTCACTTCGTCCGGCTTCACTGGCCGACGGTAAGCCCGGCGAGCGAAATTCGTCAGCACCTTCTCGGCCGCGGTTCGATCATCGACCCCCGGTCCAGGTCGAGCAACGAGCAGCAGTTTCACGGACTCTGCTTCGGGTGGTGCAACGGGATTAAACGGCCCTTCGATTTCGAGCAACTCCAGGCCGAACTCGCGGAACTTCTTGCTCTCCTTGTCCTCGAAGGCATTGGTGAACGCAACCGCGACTCGCTTTTCTCCGCTGGGGAACTTGGCGCGCACCTCGAATGTTTGAGCTTTGCCCCGCTCGGCATCCACCGTGAATGTTTTCACGTCCTTGCCGTCCACGCGCACGGTCACCTTCGGGAAATCATCACCCACCTTGCTTCCCCACCCACGGAAGCGGATCGCGTACTCGCCTTCGGCCGGGAAGTTGAACTTCTCCAGGAAGCCCGACCCTTCGGAGGTGAAGACGATCCTCGGCGGCTGAGTGCGGGTCTTGGCGCTGCGTGGGATCACGAGGATGTTTTGGGGGCGGTACGTTTGTTTCGAGCTTTTGACTGGCTTTGGGATGTTGATGGCCGTGGCGAGGATCTTGTCGGCCGCGGCCATGTATTTTTCGAGCAGAATCGGCTGGAAGGAGAGCACATCGCCGATGTTGTCGAAGCCGTACCCGACATCATCCGCCGGGAACTCCTCGGCGGGCTTGAAGTCCACTCCGCAGAGGTCGCGAATGGTGTTGTTGTACTCGGCGCGATTGAGCCTCCGAATGGTAACTCGGCCGGGGTCTTTGGGCGCGGAGGGTGAGCAATCGACCTTCGTGAGCGAGTTCTCGATCCAGTTGATAATGAACTCGCGTTCTTCTTTGGTAGGCTGGGGTTTGTTCGACTTCGGCGGGGGCATCTCGCCGGCTGCGATAACGTGTTGCACCGCGCCCCAGTTCTTGCGATCCTTGCGAGCGTGTGCTTCGTTCATGTACGCATCGAGCATTAACCCGCCCTTGGCCTTCTCCCCACTGTGGCAGTCGAGGCAGTACTTCTTGACGAACGGAAGAACCTTCGTCTTGAAGGTGGGATCTTCGGGCTGAGTGGCTGGCTGTGCCGTTGGCTGTGCGGGTGTGTTCGGCTCAAGCGTTTCGGGAGGTGGAGGGGCGGTCGCGGAGGCCGCCATCGGCTTGTTGGTTAGCCCAACGACCCACCCGAGGGCAAAACTCGCCACGGTCGCAGCGCCGATCAAAGCCAGGGCGGGTCGCAACGCCATCGACAACTCCGGGGGTCAGTGAGGTCAGGTGTGCGCGAAAACACCGGTCAGGAGGGAATACCGGCGAGCGAGACGGTCTGCTTCAGAATCTAGCGAAGAATCAAGGAAAACTCAAACGGAATGTCAAGTGCGAGTGCCGTGCCGGGAGGGAATTCTCATCCCTGCTTCATGAGAAGGTGTGGCGGCGAAGTCAAGGAGGAGCCACGCGACTCGATTTGCCCTGACGAAATGTAACCGGCGGAGAACGGTCCTCCGCCGGTTGTGGGATGACGATTGGTTACCCGATCAGCAGGATCGAGCGCACATCGTACTGGTCGGATCGCAGTCCGAGCCGACGCGCCACGGTAACAGTCACACGCATCGCGGCGGCAGCCTCCGGGTGGCGCAGATGGCCGAATGCCGCCCAGGCGCGACACGCGATCCACGAAGCCAGCCACAGATCCCCGCACCCAACAACTGTCGGCACCCCCCGACCATCGTCGAGGAACTCCAGTACCGTCTGCCAGATCGATCCGCGACGCCAGTCGGCGACCACTGACCCGTGACTCCCCATCGTGCAAGCCGCGGCCTCCTTCCCGCACAATCCCTGGTGATACAACCCCTGGAGGATCGTCGCGGCCACCCAGGGCGCGCCAGGTGATGCTTCGGTGAAGTGAGGTGGCGTGGTGAGTCCCGCAGCCTGACCGAGCCAGCACAATTCGCTGAAGTTACACACGACGCAATCGGCCTCGGCAAGCAGTGCCGCTGTGTCGGGCCAACTCAATGCGCCCGTCGGTTGCACATAGCGGACACCGACATTCGGCGCGGACACCGCAGCGCGGGCGATGCTCGCGTCCTTGGGCGACACCACGGCAACCACCCCGGCCCCGTCGAGGATTTCCGTCAGGCGATTCGCTTCGTCGGTGCTCAAGGGGTCGTTTCGCCGATCAATCTTCTGGCGGATGACGACCCGGTCGTGACCCATGTGAAAAACCAGGTTCCGCGGGCAGCGGTGACGCTCCGCGCTGAACAGCGAGACTCCCCGCTGTTCACAGATCGTCGTCAAGCTGGAACACGGATCGCCGCTGAGCAACAGCCGAACTCCGCCGGGCCATCCCGGCGAGAGTGACTGCTCCGTCAGGGCCAGCGCAGTCCGCGGTCCGCCTCCGCCATACTCCCTGCGCCCAATGCAAGATGAAGCGAAGATCTCGTCCAGGGAATCGAGAGCGTTGACTTTCGCTCCTTCGGTCACCGGAGCATCGGTGCGGATAAACAGCTCCGGGCCGCTGGTTGGAATGAGCCGGACGCCTCCCGCCTCCGGCACCACGATAGTGTCCGTGTGGACGAAGATATCCTCGACGCCTTCGCCGAACGCCAGCGCATCGTTCTTCCCTCGCCGGTTTCCAGTCGCGACAAGTTGGGGGGGCAACTGCCCGTCCATGATGAACTGCTCGTCCTCCGGGACATCTCCAGGAGGCGGATCAACTGGGAGCGTTGGGGGAGTGAGACGAGAGTGACTCTTGGTGCCTTTCGAGCGGCGGGTGCGATGCAGTTTTTCCATGACGGATTCCCGGTGTGAGGCGAGCCACTGGCTCCGGTTCGCCCCTCCCTCGAAGGGCTGATCTCACCGGAGAAGCCGCCTCCGCGAGCAGTCACGGGAGCCAACTCCGCCGTGTTGCAAAAATGAGAATGTGGGCAGTTCCGCCAAAGTTTGTGCATTGCGGGACTTGTGCAACCGCTCGTCTGCGGCGAATAATGAGAGCTGCCATCGTTCAAACTCCCTCGTTCAGCGCGGCTTTCGGACCCCCTCACCGAGACCGAAGCGATGACCGAATCGACTTGCACACGGAAGATCGAGGAACTGATTCCCCGATTGCTCACACAAAAGCAGCCAGCGCGCGCTGAACTCATCGAACTCGTCTACGACCGGCTCCACGCCAAGGCGCAGTTGTTGCTTCGCGGGTATCCGGGCGTCCGCAGATACGAACAGACTACCGAAGTGCTCCACGAGGCACTCGCGAAGGTCTTGAGCGCGGAACTGCCGGCGCAATTCACTTCCGCCAAGCACATCATCGATTGGTGTGGGCGAATCATCACCAACCACCTGATTGACCAGTTGCGGCATTACTACGGGCCGGAAGGAATGGGCGCGAACCTCGTCAACATCGCTCCGCGGGAAGACTCCGCCGGCCAACTCGACTTCGCCATTGATGCGGTTGACAGCGCGGGTGACCCGGTTCGACTGACGGAATACAGGGAGTGGTTCGCGAAGTTGCAGGCACTTCCGGAGGATGAACGGAGGCTGATGTACTTGCTCTTCTACGAGGAGAAGAGTGTGCAAGAGGTGGCGGAGATTCTGGGAGTGGATCGGGCGACTGTCTGGCGGTGGAAGAAGAAGGCGATGGACAAGCTTTCCTTGCCTCCGTGGGCGAGGTAATTGCGAATCGAAGAGCCGTTGCGGAGGCG
>JAKEEV010001218.1 GCA_022616395.1 Planctomycetia bacterium
CCAGGGGTTTTAACCCCTGGTTTCAGTGTGGTGTGCCTACTCCTCGTCCTGTTCCTCTTCCTTCTTCTCTTCCTTCCCGCCGTCTGCCAACTCGTCGAACGCCTTCGTGAGCGGAGAGAGAGCCTTGCGCATGAGTTGTTTCATCACCTCGGTATCTGGAGTCAGCCCGGTGAACAGTTCAATCTGCCGGGCAGCCTGGCGGACGAACATATCCACGCCGGTGATGGTGTCGCATCCGCGCGAGCGGGCTTCGCGGATCAAGAGTGTTGTTTCCGGGTTGTAGATGGTGTCGAACACAATCGTGCCGGGCTTCAGGATACTGAAGTGGCAAGGCGCCTCGTCCACGTTCGGGTGCATTCCAACCGGCGTGCAGTTGAAGAGCACATCGAACGAAATGCTGTGCCGGGCGTGCCAGTCAACCGCCTTGCACTTCACGTCTTCGGCCAGCTTCTGAGCGCGTTCGTAGGTTCGACTGGTGATGGTGATCTGAGCACCTTCACGATGCAGCGCGAATGCTATCGACCGGGCCACTCCTCCGGCTCCGAGAATGAGCACCGCGAGCTGGCTCAGTTGAGTCATCGGCCCTTCCTTCGCCTTCTCCGCGAGAAACGCCTTGAGCGAGTCGATGGCCGCGGCGAAATCCGTATTGGCCGCGACAAACTTGCCGTCATCTCGACGCACCAGCGTGTTGGCCGACTGTGTCACCTGCACATTCGGTTCGCTCTCGCGCGCCAGACTGGCCGCGGCCTCCTTGTGAGGAATCGTCACACTGTATCCACTCACCGGAATCTGGTCGTAATACTCCAGAGCCTGAGGAAGCTCCCCGCGAGGAACACGGAACGGCAGGTAGAGCGCATTCACACCCAGCCGCTTGTACATGTAGTTGTGCAACAGCGGACTGAGACTCTGAGCGACCGGATCGCCGACCACGCCGAACACTTTGGTTTTGGGAGTGATGTTCTGGACGGGATACGTTGTGCGGAACTCGTCGAAGCTCGGCAGCCCCGGCGCGATTCCGCGTTCCTTGTTGAACGCGGCGTAAATCCACGGCGCTCCGAATTTCAGCGAAAGAAACCGACTCGGTTGCCCGATGTCGCCCATGCAAAACGCGATCGTCGGCTTGGGAGCTGTCCGCTGAAGGTGCAACACGCGAACCATGTCTTCGGTGGTCTGGGCCGTCACGGCAAGCTTATACACGTCCGCGTCGAGCTTGAGCATATTGGCATAGATGTCGTCCAGGTTGGCGGGCGTCTCGGCGGTGTTGTGGTAGCTGACAATACGTTTGACGGGACCAAACCTCGGAACAGTCGGGGCGACATCAATTTCCAGATCGACCCACTCAAACACTCCCGAGACGATGGCTTGCCTCAGAATCATGAGGCGTTCTGGTTCGGTGCCGGAAAAGCGCCCGCCATCGGCCGGCCGACGCAATGTGGCGACCCACGGACATTGCTTGAGCGGAGCCAGTCGTTTGAAATCGACCGCCTTGGCCAAAAAGTCGAGACGCAGTTCAATGAACTTGGCCCCGCGCTTGATCGCTTCTTGCAACTCGGCCACAACCATCTTGTGGCGCGTCCGGCCGATGACTACCAACACCCGATCCAGGGACATGACGACCCCTCTGGGGTAAATTCGAAATCCGAAAGGCGAAATCCAAAATGTGAAATCTCAATTCCCAACCACCAAATTACAGCCAACCCCCGCGCCGTGTGAGTGCCAACACACCGAAAAAACAAAACCCAAGCCTCGGCCTGGGTGTTTATCTGCTGTCTTGTGTCGGATTTCAAATTTCGGATTTCGAGTTTCCCGCCTCGCGGGTTACACCTTACTGGCTTCCTTGTACATGACGTGCTTGCGCACGATCGGATCGTACTTGCGAAGCTGAATGCGCTCCTTGGTGTTGTTCTTGTTCTTCTGGGTGAAGTAGCAGTGGTCGCTCGCTTCGCTCTTGAGCTTGATAATCTGGCGAGCTTCCTTCGACTTGGCCATGAGAGAACCTCGTTATAGGCGCATGTTCACAATCCGGCTTGAGCCGGTGTAGGAAGAAATGATAGCAGGAAGACTGCGAATCGTGGAGGGGGCTTCTCTCACGTCTTCTCCAACACCACATCGACGACCCAGCATCCTCGGACGTGAACTTGGTTGGCGTCGCGACAGTGGGAGAGCACGTCTTCGTTATCACAGCCGGCATCTTGAAGTGCATCGGCCAAGATCGGCATCGCGCTGAACTCACGCGAGTCGTACATGGCGCGGGC
>JAKEEV010000023.1 GCA_022616395.1 Planctomycetia bacterium
ACTGAGCACATAGCCTCCGCGATCCATTCCCCCACCGCGAAGAACATCACCGGGATTGGCAGGAAGCAACATCTGCCCATTGCGAACATAAACTTGATTCAAATGAGGAGTTGTAAATGCAAGTTTGTAGTTTTCGCCAGGCAGGGCACGTGGATGAAGTTCACCCAGTTTGAGAATCGCTGTGAGATTGTCATCACGATAGAGAGCGCGGACCTGCTCGATCAGCCGACGCTGTTTGCCGTTTGTGGGATTGATGTGATATTCAATCTCCGCATCGCGAATGTGAGTGAACCGATCGGGATTGCCGGGAACTGGCTGAACGAAATCCTCGTGTCGATACCGACCAGCCTCTCCAGTCGACGGATAGCCCGTTAGCTCATAGGTACTGGTTTCCGCGGGAAGAGGAGTGCGGTAGTCGTCTGGGTGTACGTCAAGATCGTCGATTGGGTTGGTGACGGCGGTTTCGGTATACGTGATGAGCGTTCGTGTCTGCTTGTCGCGGTCAGCTTGAATTGGCAAGGAAAGATCGGGTTGCTTTCGACCGTACCCAATGGCCGCTTCCTTGAATATGTTTCCATACTCATCGACTTCGAGCGTCAATGTATGAGTAATGCGTGGGTCAAAGAGCTTGCGTCTCTTCTTGGGGTCAGGTTCCGGGTCGGTGGGATCGAGTATGTAACTCCGCTCGTAATGATAATTGATGGCTTCGCGGGGATATGCATAGAAGATCCCATGACGATTTCCCCCACGCCCTTGCACAACTCGGATCGCGAAGTTTTGCTCGGTCACTGTATAGGGATGCTCTGCTTTCTCCGTCCCGTCCAGCGCATAGATCTCTTGACGCAACATTGCGCCTTTCAACACCCGGCAAGCCTCGCGCTCCTCGTCCGCCGTCAAGCCGGGAGGAAGAACGGTGTCCGCAAGCAAATGTTTCCTTGCCTCGGCGTCATTGTCGCGCCAGACTGGTTCACGATAGTATTCCCCCCGGTCGGCAGGATCAATCAGACCAGCAAAGTAATTCGAAACGTGGTCTCGATCCCAGTAAAGGCCCGTGTGGAACCAAGTCTTGGTGAGCACTGGTGGAACGTGTGACGAGGAGTTGATATTCTCTCCAACCAGTAATGTAAAACTACTGCTGAGGGCCGCGAACTCCTCCGTATCCAACTGTTCGACCATCCCGAAACCGCGAAATTCACGTTCTTCAGCGTCAAAGAATCCATGATGATAGACATAGCGCGTGACAAAGCGGTTGCGACTGATATAGTCGTAGGTCTCGACCTTCTCCACCACATGAACCGGGAACGGTAGCTTGGTGATCCAGGGCTTCCCCGCATATCGATCCTGGAGATAGAAGTATGTGGAAGCCGCATAGTGAACTCGCGTCTCCGCGCCCAGGTTGTTCACCATCCTGATGAGTAAGTGTGGTTTTTGCCCACCCATCAGATCCACATAACGCATCTGCCGCTGACCATCACCGGGCAACGGCGACGACCAAACCAGACATGCGGTTCCGTTCCCCAGCAAGTCAGTCGGCACAATGGAAACCACATCATCCACACGCGGCGCGACCTGCAAGACATGGGGCGCGCTCCAACTGTTCCCAGACTGGTTGAAGTAGATATGTATACCGTCGCGATGAAGATAGATGATGTCCGTGGTGCCGGTCCCATCAATGTCGGCCAGCCGAATTCGCCCGTGATCGAAGTAGTCGGGATGATCGAAGTTCGGCGCATCGTCCATCGTGACTTTCGCGCCGAAGCGGCCGTAGCCGAGATTCGGCCAGTAACACACCTCACCATTGCGAATGCGAACCAGATCGGCCAGTCCATCTCCGCTCAGATCAGCCAAGTAGATCGATTGCGTACCATCGGCGAAAACCAGTCGCGGACCTTTTTCTTCATCCAGCGGTTGAGGAACGCGCTGCGCGGGGCCAAAACCTTCCTCCCCCAACGATGCGTGCCAGGCGAACCCGTCATCATCGACCGCCAACACATCCGCTCGACCATCACCATCGAGATCCACGAAACGCAGATTCGGGTCGCGTGTGTCGCGGGTGAGTCGCGAGGTGAATGGGCGAAACGACTCCCACCCTTCCTCCTCATCGTGTTCGTAAAGACCGCAGAGCGAACCATTGAACCCCACGACATCGAGTTGACCATCGCCTGCAAGGTCCATCAACTCCGCCCCACCCTCCAGCGCGAGATTCGGCTTGCTCGCGACAAGCTCCACTGGGGCGAACTCGACTTTCTGCTTGCTGATCGGGCTGATGTTGCGTTTGTAGAACCACGCGCTGGCCTGCTCGGTGAAGATGCCGGCAATCCCTTCGCCATGCAGATCGGTCCATCGGTAACCCGAACCGCTCACACCGGCGGGGAGGTTCTCCAGACTCCCGGCGTCCACTTCCTCGACCTGCTCTTGCACGATGGGCTGGCTGTATTCCAGTTCGATGGGCGGGAGACTGCGCTTGTCGTAACCGCCTGCGATGCGGCGATAGCCTGTCTGAGTGGCAGCGCGCAAGAACGTGTAGATGGGATTGCGGGCGTTCTGTGGCTCCTGTTGGTGGGTGTAGGTGAAATCGGTGGACTTCACCAGGCAATCCGCGCCGACCCCGTCCTCGCCGGGGAAGTGGTGGAACATCAGCACGCGCTGACAGACGCGGTTGGTGCGAACTTCGAAGCCCGCGCGGTAAGTCGAGAACGGATCGCTTCGGCAGACCCACTCGCCGGGGTCGTTCGGTTTCGGGTTCGCGTGGTCATGTTCTCCGTAGTCCAGAACCACCTCGAACATCCACCGCGCGTTGGCGAGTTGCTCCTGAGTCAGGAACCGTGGGCGCTGACCATCGGTGAGTAACGGCGCGCGATTGCCGTAGAGAACTCGCTTCAGGTAGCGATTCACTCGCCGCGCGTCGTCAGTCCTCGCTCCGCGATTGCGCTCGTGAGCCTGGATCAGGTCCACCTTCGCGCCGTCCTCGGCCTTGTACTTGTAGACCAGCGCGTTCCCCTTGTCGTCGCGTGTCTCGCAGATCAGCCAACTGAAGATGCGTTTTGAATCCTCTGGGTCTGCGATGCGTGACTCCGCGTCCTTGCCGTAGAGGGTCAGAATGTTGTCGCGTGAAAGAGAACGCCAGTGAACATCGCCGGTGTCGCGGTGTGTCCAGCGCTCGATTCGCGAGAAGAGTCCTTCGATGCGCGGACGATAGCGGTGGATGATGAACCCCGCTACGGTCGTGGTGTCTTCGGCTCGTGTCCCGTCGGCCTTCAGAACGGGGACCAAGTCCTCCGCGCCCGAGAGGATGAAGACATCAGACTCCTCCGCGTCGCGATATTGCGGCAGACCCTGATCGGTTTTTCGGGTGATGGCTGGAAGCGATAACCTCCAGCCGAAGCCGAATGGCCCGTTGCCGGCGCTGGAGTCATAGGCGAGAGTCAACTGCGGCTGGAAGCCAGATCGTCCCGGACTGACCGCGACTGGAATGGACAATGATCCGGTGCCGGTGACCGGGTTCGCGGCGAACTTTTCTCCGATTCCCCGAATCGCTCCGCCTCCCTTGGGCAACGAGAGTGTCGGCATCGGGGAGCTTGGTGTCGCCTCGGTCTTCTGAGAGGGGTTCGGTTCTGACTTCACCATCGTGACTCGCGATCTGGGCGATGCCTCGCCGACTGACGAAAGCCGTTCCGTATTTCATGGCAGAACTTCGAAACGGCCACCGCAAGGAGAACTGATACTGTGGGCGATGGGCGATCAACTCAATGACTTGTTCAAACAGGACTACTGAGAGTGTGAGCGCTAATGATTCGCAATTGCGCGCTGAAGGGATTCCGCTTTCGCGAAAAGTCAGCAACGTTGTTCATCTTCTCGGAGCTTCGCAAGGGACACTCCGAGTTCATACGAGGAGGAGAACTCGAACCGGACACTCTCGGCTGATTTTCCCTCACTTGCCGCTGATTTCTGTACGTAAGAGCAGGTCACTCGCAAAGAAAGTAGGCGCCTCGCTCGGCGAGTCGCTTCTTTCTCTGTAGGACGGCCCTTCTGGGCCGTCTGTTGAAAGACCGACGGCCCAGAAGGGCCGTCCTACGAGCAAAAGGTGATTCACTTCGTGAGTCGCGTCACTCGCGGAGCGAGTGAC